>JBBRHJ010000107.1:0-11002 GCA_038222885.1 Bacteroidales bacterium
CAATGCCGTACGGCTGAGTTGGGCGGACATAAAGACCGTTGCGATAATGACAATTGCAGCAGCGAACGTTTCAGTTATAATAGTTGTGGCAATCGCCATTGCCCTAAATGTCAGATAGCACGTCAGATGCTTTGGGCCGAAGACCGTATGCGAGATGCCCTGAATGTAAAGCATTTTCACATTGTCTTTACCGTTCCCGATGAACTGAATCCGATTTGTATGCTTAATAGTAAAGCATTTTATGAAACTCAGTTCGATGCTGTTTGGGAAACACTTCGCACCTTCGGTTACTCGCATTATGGAGTAGAAACCGGAGCTATTTGTGTGTTACATACTTGGGGACAAAACCTGAGTTTGCATCCACACATCCATTGTATTGTTCCATCTGCTGGACTTAGCATTAAAGGGAAGCTCAAAGACATAGGAAATAATGGTAAATACTTGTATCCAGTACGGCAACTTAGCATCGTTTTTCGTGCTAAACTACTCGAAAAACTTAAGTTTCAACTCAAAAAGAGAAATCAGCTTACGCAATATCAATCTGTCATTGACCAATGCTTCGCTAAGCCTTGGGTGGTTTACTGTGAACCTGCGCTGGGTAATGCAGCACAAATTGTAAACTATCTGGGACAATATACTCACAGAGTAGCTATTAGCAATACACGCATTAAAAGCATCGATCACAAAGCGGTTACCTTTTCATACAAAGATTACGCTGATAACAAAAATAAGAAACTGATGACCCTCACGGGTGTAGAGTTTCTCAGACGCTTCGCAATGCATATACTTCCCTACCGTTTTGTAAAGATACGCTACTTTGGCATTTTAACAAGTCGCTACAAACAAGAGGTTCAATCGCTAAAAACCAAACCAGATATTATCCAACTGACTGAAACCAAACTCCAACGTATCGTTCGGCTTACTGGCTACAATCCATGTCTATGTCCCAAATGCAAAACAGGAACTATGCAACCCGTGGAGATCCTGCCTCGTATACGCTGCCCAGATAATGTATTTTATTCACGAATAAACAATAATATAAAGCAATAATTATCAACTATTTGACCCACTGTGTGAAGTGGGTTCGGATTCTTACGGCCTAAAGTGAGCAAAAACTGCTTGTTTGGCAACTTTTCTATAATTCTATAAACTGATTCTTTGCTTATTATGCAATACCAGCAATGCAATTTAATTCTGACTACTCGTTTTGGTACCTCTGCTTTATCTCTATAAAACTGCAAAACTTGCCGCTTTCTCCATAGTGGCATTTTCACCCTAATTCTACTTCTTTTTCTGTTCCACGCTCGTTGAATGAAGTCTCTGCAAGGGGAATGTAGCTCAACAGGGACTTCATGCTGGGTCTCGTTCCTCGACCGCACGAATTCCTATGTATTGTATTGCCAAAGTACTCCCTTGTTTTCAAAAGCATCAAGACAATAATAATTTCTGCCTTTTCCAATAAATAATTTTCCATTATGAAAAGTTACCCTGCCATAAAAGTCATCATATTCGTCTGCTTTTATAGTTTTATTATTAACATATATGGAATATACTATCTTGTTTTCGGTTAAATTATATACGCAAAGTGTCATATATGATTTATATCTGTCTCTATCATTATAACCGTTAAAACTGAACGCAATAAATTCATTACCATTATTATCAGAAAATACCTGAGACATTTGATCAAATCTGACAGACTTTTCGGGCATCGCTAGAGGAATATCAGCTTGTGTAAATTTGAATATTTCTGAGAAATCCCCCGTTTCAATATTAATTTTGATTAATGAGAATTCGGTAGTATCTTTTTGAAAATCAACATAAGCAAATTTACCATTACCAATAACCATTCTACCAAATTGCAAACCCTTGATAGGAAATTCTTTTACCCATAATACTTTGCCGTTTTCAAGATCAATGGCATACATAAAAGTTTCATTACCATAATCCTTATATTGAAAGTCTGCTGCAACAATAATATTCTCATTCTGATAATAATAATCTACATTATCAATCATGAGACTTTTTTTAGGCGAAAAATCATTAGTTGTTAATGTCCATTTTTCTTTCCCTGTTTCAGTATTAAGCCCGTGCAAAATGCAATTTTCGTCATTATTACCTACTATTGGGGTGCTATGAAAAACTACTGTATTTTTATAAATGGGATATCCAAGCCCACTTTCTCCTATCAAATCATTTCCACATATTCTGTTTTTCCAATATACATTATTATCTACCATTTCATCTTTACAGCTTGTACAAGAAGTAAGAAGTAGGATATACGCAAAATAAATTATCAATTTACTGTTCATATTGTAAAAAATAAACGTAGGCATAATCAAAAAATCATGCCTACGTTAGGTTAATATATTATTTTTTAAAAGTATTAGTATATCCTCCATCTACAATTGCTTTTTTAAACTCAGCCCTTGTATCTCTATGATTAAACTCTTCCATATGGTTTACCCCTTTAATAGTTGAAGCAGCCCAAATAACATTTGTACCTTTGGTTTTGTCTAATAGCTGCGAATAAGTAGATACTGTGGCATCGTGTGGGCAGGGTACGGCTACGGTTCTATTTTCACAAACGTATTCGGTATAACAGTCATCGGGATTGGGTGCTGCGATATTTTGTTTCCCTTTTACAAGTTCATAAGGGAGTTCATTATCAGAACAAACCATTTTCGTGTAGCAAAAAGAGCGTTGCTCATAGGCATACGAACCCAATAACATAGAATAGTCATAATCAAAGCCATTATTCAGGTAATTTGCGGTTGATAACCAATATCCACTTGCAAAACCATTAAGTGCGGCAACATACCAGTCAAATGGATTCCACCAGCCAAGAGCGATAGATGCTATTGTACATCCTGCATGAAAACCACTTAGAGTATAACTTGTAATCTGTGCAGCTTGCATAAAATTATAACCTGTTTTATCATAGTTACCATCAGTGTTCAAATTATCCTATCATGTAAAGTTTCGTAGGTATATAAACTATTAATAATAAACAGCCTAACTCCTGTGAAACTTCTATATTTAACAATAATGAAATCCGTTTTTATCTCAACTCTTAATTACCACTCAATGTTTGAAAACAAATAGTGAAATTAGACGAAATCAATATTTGACTACATTGATTGTGCAATAGGGATTATTTTTTGTTTTCTATTAACTCTAAATAGTTTTGCACAAAATAAGCCCATTGGTCAAGTCGGTCAAATAGTTGTATTGTTGCGGGATAAGGAATCAGAATGTCAGGTGCTATTCCTGTATTATCAATAGGATTTTGGGGTAATCTTCGGGAACGTGTCATAGGAAAAAGTAATTCATATTTACCGGAAGGAAAGTTTTCACTTATAACATTTGAATAGTCTAATACTCCCGCCGTATTTTCATTTCCAAATAAAGTTACTTTAGAACTATGCTTTGCAGTTAGTATAAATTGTTCGGCCGATGACGCATTACCACCATTTATAATTATTCCTACTCTTTTAGGATTAGTGTACACCGTATCATTTGAAATAGTTTTATCTTTTCCCATCATCGGATGAATTACAAACTTGCCAATGTTTTTCTTCATTTCTGTAATCAAAGTTTTCGTCCATAGGATACCTTCTTCACCGTTTTTTATTTCAGCATTTTTTATAGCGTCTTCATACATTTTTATATTGTTCTTTGTTGCATACCATTCAACACCTTTACTCTCATAAGGCTGTGTGTATATTAAGTCAGATAGTAAACTGTAGTAGTTATCTTGTCCGCCTCTATTATTTCTAATATCTATAATCAAATTGGGCGATGAAGTTATTTCTTTCCAATGTTTCTTAGCCAAAGTCTCTGTCAAGTTATTTCCAAACGAAGGAATTCGCATATAAAATGTACTGTCGGAGAGTTGCATGGCAAGTGGGTAAGTATTTGAGCCATTCGGGAACTCAGGAATATATGAATATAATAAAGCATTATCATAGGTATCTGAACTCGTTTTTCTGACTAATCGTTTGTCATCATGCAACTCTATAATATTATCATTAAGCCAAATTGAAGCTTTTCCCATTGTAGGCTGATATTGGTTAGAAAATGTAATGAGCGTATATTCTCCTAAATGCTCATTCAGCAGCTTAAAAACAATTTGATTCTTTTCGTAATTACGGAATGAAACTGAAACACCAATATATTCTTTAGCGTTTGCAGACTTTACAATGGCAATCTCGCCCAAGTAAGAACGCCACATTCCTTCAGGAGAAGTTTTTTTCGATTGTAGAATAATCAATGTATCTTCATTTAATACTCTCCAATAACGTTCTATCTTTGGATTCGCATCATTTGGCTTCGAACCTAACCCAGCTATCCGTAAATGATGATCTTTAAACCAATCAGCATAAGTAGACAAATATTTGCGACAAGAATCAGGATAAAATTGTATTTTCTTTCTTAGTTCTTGTTCTAATATCTGTAATTCAAGAACAGTTTTCGTAGTTACTTTGTCTGAATAACCGGGATAATCGGCTTTTATCTTTTTTACTAAAAAGTCAAAATCCTTGATACACTCATTTGTTTGAGCGTTTGTAAAATTGATTAAAGTTCCCAAAAGAACTAATGTCATGATGATTTTCTTCATTTTTTCTTTGTTTTAATGATTATCAATAATGTAGTTTACTTATTAAATGAGTATTAATTCCCACCACTCTTATTTCCGCCTATCACATCATCATTCTGAATGGTTTTTTGCACTTTCTTTATCTGTTCTTTTAGTTCACCAAATTTATAAGTTAGAGAAATACCAAAATTACGAGATATCATTGCATTCTTGGAGCTAGATGTGTAATTCTCTGTTTTTCTAATGCTATTAAATTCCAATGTTTTATTGATAAAATTGCTAGCCCGAAGTGAAATGGTAAATTTCTTTTTAAAGAAATTACGGGAAAGAGTGGTGTTATAATAAATATAATCAGAATTGCTGCCTTGCAAGTCTATTTGTGGTGAATAATAACCGCTATTAATATTCCATTTAAGTTCCCAAGGCAAATTAATCTGTGAACCCACAGATAAAATGTAAGTAAAACCACTATTTTCAAGCCCAGAGTCATCGTTGGTTGACATTTTAATATAATTTACAGTTCCGTTGGCATTCAAACTAACTGATTTATGGGGTTGCCAGTTTCCATATAATGACAATCCAGCATTTTGGCTCTTTCCGATATTTTTGTAGGTATTATACACAACACTGTCGTTCAACAAACTGCCTACACGTTCAATCGAATTATTAGTAAATGAAGCAAATAAGCTACTATTCAAAGTCAGTTTCGGACTGATATAACTATAATTGAATGAAAAAGAATTAGCCATTTCTGGTACCAAATCTGGATTTCCTTGTCTCAAATTAAATGGATTTGAATTGTCGAGAAAAGGATTCAGGTACCAAATTCCCGGACGATTGATTCGTTGATTATAACTTAACTTTATGTTGTTTGCATCATTCAATTTATAACTCAATGTTACCGAAGGCACCAGATTCGGAAAATCCACATGAAAACTCGTATCAGAAAGTACAATGTTGGATGAAGTTTCTTCTAATCGTAGACCTGCACGTGCACTGAATTTTTCCAACTTCAATGTATAACTAGAATAAGCTCCCAAAATATTCTGGGTTTGATTCAGATCGTTTTTAGCTTGATTGGGCATCGATTCCCATGCCTGAGTTAAATCGTTTTGCAGGTAATAATTATTGATACTGTTATTTAGCCTTAAAATATATTTAACCCCCACTTCAATGACGTGAATTTTATTAAACGGCTCAGTATAATCCGCTTGAAATGTATGTTCATCACCATTGGCATTGTAAAGAATATGTTGTTTGTAACTCCGATAATTCAACACCCCAGTTAAATCGGAAGTATTATCGTTGCTTTCAGGAATCCGATTCAATTTATAGGATAGGGTGAGCAACTGACTGGGTTTCTTAAACGTACGTTGGTAGTCGAGTGATAAATCGACACCTGCCCAGCCATTAATGCTTTGGGTTAATTGTTTGAATGCAGATAGTGTATCTCTCAATGCATTCATTGAATAGGTTCCCGCATGATCGACTGACGAGCTACTTCCTCCGAAACCTCCAATAGTTAGGCTTACTAAATTAAGCGAATCGAATTCGTAGCTTGCTTCCAGATTCCCATAATAAAACTTATAGAGTGCATCAGTGTTTGCATATTGCGAAATATATTTCACTGATTGTGAATTAAAATACTCCACATTTCGCTCATAGGTTTGATCATATTCAGGTTGCTTATTGTAGTTCAGGTTGGTGGTTAACCCAAATTTCCCTTTTTTTGTAGATAAATAGAGACCTCCACTGTAACCACCTTTCGTATTGACCGATGCACGAACCGTTCCCGCTAATCCGCTCAGCGACTGATCCATCACGATATTGATAATTCCACCTACGCCTTCGGCATCGTATTTGGCTCCAGGGTCGGTTATCACTTCAATGCTCTTAATACTCGATGCAGGAATGCTCTTCAACACCTGTGATGGATTATTAGTCATCATCCCTGATGGTTTTCCGTTCATATAAATCTTGAAATTGGAAGAACCTTTGAGTTGTATTTTATCATCACCATCAACCGTTACCAACGGAACTTTCCGCATCATTTCCAACGCATTGCTTGCTTGTGCTTCTGGATCCGACTTCATGTCGTATGTTATTTTATCCAAATCAACTTTTACCAGCGGCTTCGTAGCACTCACCGTTACTTCCGACAGTTGAATTTTGGAGACTGACATTTCTATTTTTGCAAGATCCAATTTTTTCTGGTCGGTAGTCAGAGAAATATTCTGTTGTTTCTTTTCCATGCCCACCGATTCGAAAGTAAAGAAGTAACTGCCCATTTTATTCAATTCAACTTCAAAAGTGCCATTGCTCCCCGCAGCTATTCTTTTTATATAAAGCTGCGGAGTGCCAATTTCTGAGATTGAAATCGTAGCATAAGGAATGGTTTCTTTTGAAATAGAGTCGACAACAATTCCTTTAACACTTAACGAAACCGTTGGTTTATTCTCTGAAAAAAGAGGCATAATGACTACAGTAAATATCAGTAATCCTAATAAAATTGCTTTACGATACATTTGATTGGAGTTAAATAAGGCTTTATAGAATTAAATTTGAAGAACCATTTAAAATTGATTTAGCTTAAAAAGTTAGAATTGGATAGAATTAAACATTTAAATCACGAGTACATTAGATATTCTTTTATAAAAATATAACAAATTAGATAAGGTATAATTTCTTTGTTAAAAAATACCAAAGATAGATATTTATTTAAGATTCTTACTGTTTAATTTGACATTCTGTTATTTTGAAGCTTTGATTGTTATAAAGATATATTTTTCCCATTTAACTCATTAGTTGTAAGTACCTTTAATTACTCGGATTAGAGTAAAAAAAAGCATCTGTTTGTTTTCGAAAATGTTTATATTACCCTTTATCGTCCTCACTGTAATTATCTGAACAACCCAGATACAACTTATTTTCAACAATCTAAAAAAAACAAATCCCCACTAACTATCCCGCCAGCAGGAAATCATATTTCTATCTATCCTACACCTGCCCCACATCCCCCTTCGGAGTATTCTTTCGGTTGTTGTTGGCCGCTTTTAGCACTTCGTCCAACTTGGCATAAAGTTCTTTCCAGCCGGGTAGTTGGCTCATGGCTTTTACTACATTAAAATAATTCCGCAGGGCAGTTTCAAGAGTTTTCCGATAGGATGAAGCAGATTCCATCAAGCGGAGCTCAGCATTTTCGTTGGCAATCTCGTTAAACAAAGTTTCAAAGGCTGTCTGCGCTTCTTTTATTTGGGTTACAACGGGTGTAAGCTGCATACTTTCAATTTTGGCAGCATTAGCTGGGATATCCAATTCTTCGAGCAACTTTTTCATTTGAGCTGTTTCTTCGGCCCACTTATACCTATCCAGATCGATACCATATTTTTCGACGATGGCATAAATATCTATGGCATTCTGCCTATACACCGAACTGCTCACCTTAATATGTCCGAGCAGAATATATTTAAAACCCCCAAAAGGTGCATCGCGGTTACCATCGGCTTTTAATAATAATTCACCTTTGCCGCTGTAAACTTTTTTGGTATATACAGCATCATACTGGTGGTACACCGTTTTTACGGCAGCCAATAAGGGATTGTCCTTTACGACTATAAAGGCAGGTTCGTCAGAAATATCAATACTTCGTTGGCTTAATGTAGCCAAATCCTTGGTACTAAGTTGCGCTAAACTGATTTTCATAATGTGTGTGTTTTAAAGTTGATTATAATAGTGAATAAAATTAGTAGTTTGCAATGTGTGTTCTTGTTTAATAGTTAGTGATTGCCCGTAGGCTTCGGCGCGAGCTCAGTAGAACGGGCATACATATCAATAGCGAAATTTAAACAGAATGCGATTCCCTCCACGATAGCTATCGGGAGGGAAATATAGAAAATACCCATTCCCGAAAATGCTAAAAACCTTATCGAAAGCCTGAAATAGAATTCCTATTGCAGTGGCTCTACTGTTTCAAGATTAAAATAAACAAGCCATCAATATGTGTCTTCTGTTTTAGGGCTGAAATACATTATATACCGCTGTAGATGTTCTGTTACATGGTTGCAAGAAATGTGTAATGCCGATAGATGCGCTGTTTCATGCATGAAATACATTAGCTATCGCAATGGTTAATCTGTCTCATTGCTGAAATTGAATTTCTATCAAAATTTCTCAACCAATCTGTTATATTCCCTTACGAATTACTCAGCATAGGATTCATTCCTTCACAATGATTATATTATAAACAACGCTACATTCATAAATATGCATAGATAAACTCAAAGAAAACTTTATTGTTTAGGTTAAATAAAACAAGTTTTTAAGCACACTATCATAAGCTTAGATATGAAATGTAGCGTTTAATTCTTAGACCCAAGTAATTGTTTTCTTTCCGTCGGCATCAGTTACTTCTACCCATACGCCACCTTCAATTTTTTTCATTTGTGTAGCATCTAATTTCTGAAATCTTGCAACATTCTTTTTTAGTGTTTTCATACAATTTATTTAATGGTTTAATCCGCTGCAATGTTATGACAAATTTTACAAACACCTTATAACAAGGCACTACTAATGCACTCACAAAGCACTAATATTTTAGTTAATGAACATTAAGTGAATGTGAACAAATCTATAATTATGTGTTGTAAAAATTACTTTTTTAATAATTATGATTGACATTACATAAATTATCCATACTTTTGGTCGTTAAAATTAGATTTGTATGAAAAATATTAGACTCTTGTGATAATCGTTTATTGTTAATTCGAAATATGTCTCCACAAAGAATTTTTTATATTGCATTTTTTTGTTTATTGCTGATTTTATCTACCCAGGCATATTTGGTGTATGACTATTTTCAGACCACCCATGCAGGATTAGTAAGGGAATCAGACACCATCCTACAGGAGGCATTTAAGTCCGAATTAAATTTCAGGCATAAAAAGTTCAAATACTTAATAGGCGAACAGGATGTAGTCATTCCTCCTCCCCCCTCAAAAGAAAACACAGTTAAAGTTAATTTCAGTACGAATAGAGCACTTGATGGGAATATATTGAGTGCATTAGATTTAGCTGTTCACAAAGTTGTTAGTGATTTGGTTCCGTTAAATATGGCATGTTTAGACAGCATAACAGATACTATACTTAAAGCAAGGAAAATAAGCTCGGATTTCACAATCAATCTTGTAGATAAAGAAACAGACAAGGGACTTTTACAATCAGAAGAAAAGTATCATTCATCCATGCTGAAAATACCATCAAAGCTAATGGTTATAGACTATGATAAAAATGAATCTTTACAATTAATACTGATAAACCCCTTCGGCATAATAATTAGACGCATGGGGCTCATGTTACTCAGTTCGATAGCACTCGCTGTATTGTGTATGTTTGCTTTTAGGTTCTTGCTTCGTGTACTGGCTCGCCAAAAACAGTTAGTTGCATTTAAAAACGAGTTTCTGGGAACCATAGCCCACGAACTGAAACGGCCAGTGGCCAGTTTGGCGTTTAATCTGGATTGCCTGTCGCTACCAACTTCAGCAGCCAATAAGCTGCAACATGAATTATTGTTGAGCCGCTCGGTAGGTGCCACCATGGAGCTAAATGCCACCATAAATATGATAGTGGCATTGACCAAACTGGAAGAAGGGTTGCAGGTGTTAAATAAAGAACCAGTGAGTCTGAATCAAATGTTTGAGGAGCTAAAAAATAAGTTTGTAAGTTATGCGGCAAAAAAAGTGGAGATACAAATGGTTTACGACGCAGACGAAATTTTGCTAAAAGCGGATGCCAATTTATTGAACCAATGTTTCGCCAATTTAATTGATAACGCCATTAAGTATTCCGACAATGAAGTACTGATTATTATCAACATCCGCAAAACAGGGCAATGGATACTCGTATCGATAAAAGACAACGGATACGGAATATCAGCAGAAAAATTACCAGCAATATTTGAAAAATACAACCGAGCACATACACATAACACAAAGATCAACGGATTTGGAATTGGGCTTAATTACGTGAAAACCATTGTGGAAAAACACAAAGGCGAAGTGGATGTAACAAGCCACGAAGGCGAAGGAAGCGAGTTCAGCATATTGTTGCCAGCATAAAAAATGATAGTAGAATATATTCCCCATTAGGGGATAAATATCAATAAAAAAAGGAATAAATAGATAATTCCCCGTAGGGGATGAATGTCAATAGCAGATTTATATCAATAAAAAAGATAACAGATCCAGAAACAATTCCCCATAAGGGGATTTATATCAATTGGGATTAATCTAAATTGCAGATTAATTGTAAAAAAACATCTGAATATCGGAGCAAACAATATCAATCCCCTACGGGGAATCCTCTCTCAAAACAACCTATTCTATTGATATATATTCCCTACGGGAA
>JBBRHJ010000108.1:0-10996 GCA_038222885.1 Bacteroidales bacterium
ATCTTGAAATTGTCACTGAAGCGACGTCGACGACGTTCAGCGGTACTCATTTTTAATTGTTCTAATCGTGCCATAATTGTTCCACTTTTTTTGTAAATTTGTTACTTTAAAGTGGTCAACATATTTCAGGCATTGACAAGAGTCAGGATTTTAGACAAAAAAAAATAGAAATGAGCCTGACAAATAAAAACCACAAAAAAGCTAACTAAAAATCATTAACTTTTGAAATAAATTGGTTTTGTTTTCATTTAGTAATAATTTTATTATCTATCATTCCCATTATTGAATGTAAAGGATATATTTCAACAAAAAAATAATATTGTAGCAAAAAATATATCAATTTGAGAGTTTAGCTACTAATATTGCCAACTGCGGATTAATTATTTATCAAACTAACAAACTCGTTCACATGGATTTTAATATAAACCAACCTGTACCTTTTGACTCCGAAAAGACTGCACAAATTGCCCTTCATTATCAAGAAATAATACGGCTTTTGGGCGAAGATGTAGAACGAGAAGGATTGATAAAAACACCCGAACGAGTATCCAAAGCGATGCAGTTTTTGATGAACGGCTATGAACAGAATCCGGAAGAAATTTTGCAATCAGCCATGTTTACTGAGAATTACCGTCAAATGGTGATTGTGAAAGATATTGATTTTTATTCCATGTGCGAGCACCACATGTTACCTTTTTTCGGCAAAGCACATATTGCATATATACCCAACCATAAAATTACAGGACTGAGCAAAATTGCACGGATCGTGGAGGTTTTCGCACGCCGTATGCAAGTGCAAGAACGCATGACTACTCAGATTAAAGAGTGTATTCAAAATACGCTGAATCCCCTCGGAGTGATGGTAATTCTTGAAGCTCAACATCTGTGTATGCAAATGCGTGGCGTTCAAAAACAACATTCCATTACCACTACTTCTGATTTTACTGGCGTTTTTCAGCAAGCCAAAACACGTGAAGAGTTTATGAATTTGATTAATCGGAAGTGAGTTTAATACACTCTTTCTCAGTTTGATTGGAGATATATGCTATACAATAGGGAAGTAATAAACTAAAGTAGGAAATATCGTACAGACTGTCAGTGAATATCGTTCCGTCTACGCCTCTTGTTAAGATTAAACTTAATTGAGAAGTTAACATGAATATAAAAATAAATATTGATGTTATGTAAAGAAATTGAGTTAGATTCTTCCACCACATTGAAAACCATATTCCAACCAACATCATTAACAATAAAACATACTTACTACCCACGCTCGATTGTGACATAAAAGGATTTCGTTGAAAGAAAATCCAATTATCTGTGTCCCATAGTACAAATGGTAAAAAAGACAATATAAATACTCCGAAAGCTAGGAGAATAAATGTCAATTTCCGTTTCAATGTTATTCCCAAAAATGAGGGGAAAATTAAAAGTGCCATTGGTAATATAGCAGATAATCGTGTTGAAGCAACTATACCGCAAAATAGAGCTGTTAGAATTAAATTATCTTGGATCGATTGCTTCTTAATCTCGTAAAGAAGAATTAGGCTTAGCACAAAGAAACCATTACTTAAAGAGTCACTTCTGACTGCAACTTCCCACCAATAAGCTGGCGATACAATAATTAAAAGTAAAAAAAAGAAAGTTTTCTTATACGATTTTGTATACCGTAAGAAAGCCAAGACCACTATCCCTAAAAAGAAAAATAAGCCGATACCAACATCATTTAACAAATAAAATGGTAAGTTTATTAAGTACCAGACAGGAAAAGGTGAAGGAAAATTCGTTGCACTTACATGAGTATGAGTTCCATAAGGGTAAATACCTTTAAAAAAACTGTCAAGAAAATAAGTAACTGCTGACCAGCGGTCGACACGAATAGATAATGGATCAATCTTAATTAATAATACGACAATCATTATCATTGAAAGAAAAGTCAGACCGAATAATGAATATTTAAAAGAATTATCCTTCCAATGAAAAGTAATTTTTTTGACAATAAGAAACAGAATTATAAATAATACCAAATACAAAATCATTGGTAATAATGCGTTTACACCTGTTCGAGGTAAATATTTTAGTATAAATAGTGCATTAACGAATAGATATAAAAAAAGCTGTATAGCAATTTTACTGTTGATTGTTTTGAACATCAATTTAGAATTAATAGGATGGATACCGCGCCTAAGGCAATGCCAAACATCTGAGTTGAACTTACTGTTTCACCAAAAAATAAGATTCCACTTACAAAAATTAAAATCATGATGGCAATGGCCGACACAGGTAGGATTTTACTGATAGGAAAGTATCGTACCACAAAGGTCTGCGTAATGAATGTTACTCCATAAAAAACTATGCTTAGCAGAATTAATATTACCCATTTTTTTTCTGCAAATTGATATATTGACGCTTTCTTCATCAAAATTTGTGCAAACACAGCAGATAAAATGCTTAGACTAGCCAACAGATATTTCATGGATTTGATCAATATTAGTTGTAGTGTCAATAATGTAAATCGGTCTTTTTTTCTGTTCATCGAAAAGGAAACCGATGTATTCTCCAATGACTCCCAAAATGAAAAATTGTATACTGAACATCAAACTCAAGAAAACAATGATAGTGGTATAACCAGAAACCGGATGTTCTATAATTTTCATTATAATACTGTAAACCGCCACTATAAGTCCAAAAGTTCCTGATAAAAAACCTAAATAAGTGCCTAATTTTAATGGAAATTTTGAAAGAGTCGCAATTGCAGTTACTGATAATGAAATAAGTTTGAATAAGGAATATTTACTTTCACCTGAGGCTCTTTCACCCACATCAAAAGTAAGAATAGTTTTTTTGAAACCTATCATCTGAATGAATCCTCTTAAAAAACGAACTCTTTCTCTATAATCTTTTTTAAGGATTTTGGCAATCCGGCTCGAAATTAGAAAAAAATCTGAAGCATCTGCTTCGATATCAAAAGGAGAAATACGCTTTAATAGCTTATAGAAAGCTGAGGATAACAAACTTTTGCTGTATGATCTCACCATGTTTATTATATCAACGTCGCCTTCTTGAAATTTTGCCAACATGGCTGGAATCATAGCAGGAGGATGTTGTAAATCGCTATCCATGCAGATAATAGCTTCGCCTGAGGCATAATCTATGCCAGCAAGCATGGCAGCTTCATGTCCAAAATTTCTAGAGAACGTGATTGATTTTACATTCTTATTTACTGTGGAAATATTCGAAATAATAGCTTTAGTGCCATCAGTACTACCATCGTTTATAAAAATAATCTCATATTCAAATGTGTTAGGAATGCACTTTATCAGCTCATCGTAGAAAAGCTGAATCACATTCTCTTCATTGAATACTGATACAATTATTGATATTTTCATTTAATGAATTGATTTTATGTGTTAGTAATAAAATTCACAAGATGAATTAAGTTATTTATTTCTAGTTGTTTAACTTTTTGTATTTTACAACATTCTCTATGTTTGGCGATGAACATAAGTAAAACCTATATAAGGCTATCTTTTTACTGACTCCCCAGTAGTAGCAGTTTACATCTTTATAAAAGAAATTCAATATTTGATCAATTTCGTCAGCAGTATTTACATGCTCATATCTCATTAATACTCCGTAATCAAGATTGTACTTTAATTTATACTCCAAGCCTGTAGTTAGTTTCCAGCCCATTTTCCAACAGAAAGATCCTTCATTAGGAATTGCAACCCTCAGTAGTCCATTTTCATTCAGTAAGGTACAAGTTTTTGAAATAAGTTCGGGTAGGTTGAGTATATGTTCAAAAGTAGCTATTGATGTTATTCTATCATATTTTTTTACATCACTAAGCTCGTTAATGTCAGTATATATAGTATTTACAAACTCTTTGTTGGGCGATTTTTCAAAAAGTTCTTTGAATGGTTCAATGATGTCGTACGGACTGGTTTTTTCGTAATAAAGTTGATTGAGAGTTCCAGCACCAATTTCTAAGGTCGATTTATTGTGTGAGTCTTGAACATCACTTGCAACTTTTTTGTGCATCCACGCTTCCATTTTTTTTGAATATGTAGAAGCAAATGTTTCTCCTTCTCTGTTTTTTTTATAATATTCTGTGTAGATATCCTGATATTTTTTTGGTAGTTCTATCCTTTTTTTTGGAAAATTATCAAATAGTTTCATTCGAATTAATTATTGTTTTATATTATTTCTACTCTGTGAAAATATTTAGTCTATCATAAACGTCATAAATAACTTACACTTTGAATAAGGTAATCAATTGATTTTGTCTTGATTCTTGACTCTTGATTCTAATGTCTTTTATTATATCTTGTTTTCTACTACATTTTACAGCAAACTACAACTAACTAATTAAATCCTGTTTAGCTTAATGCCAAGATTTCACAAAACTTAGTTAAGTGCAACAGCAGTCTTGAGATAAAAAAGAACAAAAGTATACGAAAATGAGATCTTAGCATCGAATTGTTTAGCAAAGTATCCAATTATATTTTCAATGTTAACGAATGTTGAATGTAGAAAACGACAAAAAAAGTCTAAGTTCTCAACAGAGTAAACTATTCAACTTTATGATGAGATTGATAGCCCATATTTAGTTGATAACCATGATTTTAGTAATAGTGCTTTGAGTCCCATCAGAATTTGCACAAATAGCTAAGTAAATACCTGTGCTCACTTTACGACCATATAGATCTTTGCCATTCCAAGTAGCAATACCTCCATTCGATATAGTTTGACATATTAAGTTCCCATTTAAGTCGGTAATCTTCACTTGTGTGTCTTTTAGCAAACCTGTAATAGTGATAATTCCATTATATCCTTCGCGAACTGGATTTGGATAAGCATGCACATTGCTGTATTCTTGCTGTCCATCCACTGCATTACTTTGGTACGAAACTATACCATTGCCTGTTCCGAAATAGACTTCACCAGTGCTAGGATGAATCGTTATTGATAATACGTCGTTCGACAAGAGTGGACTGTTCTCAGTGGTGAACTGCTCAATAGTTTGTTGTCCATTTTCCGACATTAAATAAACACCTGAGTTTTCTGTACCAAGCCATTTCCGATTGGCTCCGTCAATCGCAATTGATTTAATTTTCTCGTTTTGGAGCAGATAATCAGCCTGTCCAGTACCATCCTTCCGAGGAATTTTAACCCTGGAACATGTATAATCGGAATCGTAGACTTTGGAAAGATTTTGAAATAGAAATGGACCAGCATCAGTACCTACCCACATTACTCCATTGAGGTCTTGAACTATAGTGTAAATAGATGATGGACTAATAGACACTATTTTGGATTGACCATTTTCTGTTTCGATATATTGAAATGCAGTTTTAAAAACCGATTTATCGTCCGATTGATCTGTTATTGTTCCATTATCATCAAAAATTAATAAACCAGGTTTAGGATTACGTACTGATTGAACCCATTTTTGATTCGGATTTTGGTTCGAAATTTTAAGTTGTCCCATGGTACCTTGGTCGAAATCGGGGTAGGTTAATTGTTCCCATTTACCGTTCTTCATCATTACTTTTATTGCAGTAGTTGTTAAACTTGTATTTACCACAAATAAATTACCGTCTTTGTCGAAAACAGCACCGTCTAAGCGAATATAATCGAATGGTGCTGTCGGTACTTTGAGGGTCTCGATAGTACTATTCAAATAAGTATACCATTTCGAGAAACTATTATTTTTAAATTCGAATAAACCATTGCCGTAAGAAGTTACAAAAAAGTGAGAATTATCAGTCGGATCTACTGCCACATTCATAAAATCCTGTACGTTTTGCTTTGTAATATCCTTAATTAGTTTTGGGTCAAGATTAGTCCAGTTTTCATTTTCATACATCATTACGTAGCCAGGTCGTTGGTATTGTACATCCCATCGGCCACCCTGAACCACAAAAAGTTTTGAACCACTGAAAGTCATATACCAAGGGATATTGGTAGCAGGTCCTACTGGTTTGTACTTGCTAATCTCGGGCTGAGAAATTCCATTTTGTTTATATGAAACAATTCCTGCCTCATTCCCTGCAAACCAATAAGTTCCATTTCCATCATAGGCCACATCAGGATATTGCCCCATATTATCAATAGAACTTAACTCTAAGCTTTGGTTTAAAGTATAAAGTTTGGAGCTGCCAAATAAAATAAATTTATTATTTGATACCAAAAAGTTGTTTATTGTCAATTCAGGCATAAAACTACCCCAATTATTACTTCCATCCAAAACATACATTTTTCCTCCACGGATTAAATATAATTTCCCAGCGAAGTTGGACATTTTTGTAAACTCACCGCTCCCAGGCAGATTGGTAAGCGAAGTCCAATATTCAAAATTAACAAGGTTAGGTTCATTTAACTTAGCTCTGTATAAGGCGCTTGCTGAAATTGCGTAAATATAGGAATCATGAATATCCACATTCTGCACTTTCACATCGGCTCCATTTGCACCAATATAATAGGTGTCGGCAATTTCTGCTTTTGAAATATTGATAACTATAATTCCAAAATTGCATGATAAATAGGCCTTTTTTTCAGCGAAATACACATTATATACTTCTTTACTTGCACCTAATTGCTTAAGATACAAATCAGGTATATTGGTTATTCCACCAGAATTGAACAAATCAATATTTCCATTTTTATAAATAATCAAAAGCTGTTTGCTCAGGCTGTCGTAAGCAATACGTACTATATTATTGTCGCTTAAACCGTTTTGTTTATTGTAAAATTCAACACTTAAATCTTCTTTATCCACCGAAAACAAAGCACCATCGCTAATTCCGAAAATTTTACGATCTGATTGAGTTATCTGGTTAACGGAATTATAGGCAAAATGTGTTCGCCATTTGCCCATTGCCAACTGAGCTTGAATTTGGCTGAATGAGAAGGAAAATAATAAGGTGATGATAATTATTCTGAGTTTCATTTGATATCAAATATTTATGTAATAACTAAATAAGGGGCGTTTTATTTTATTGAACGTGCAGGGATAGTGTAAAGTTTAGCTCTTATTTTGAGGAAATCATTATTATTTGTCTAACAAAAATTTGGCAAACTTACTAACTGCCAATGCCCTGTGGCTGATTTTATTTTTTTCCTCCGAACCCAACTCTGCAAAACTCAGGATGTAACCTTTAGGAATAAAAACAGGATCGTAACCAAAGCCAGCTTTTCCTTTTGGTTCTGTGGCAATTTTGCCTTCTATCATTCCTTCAAAATACTTAATTTTTCCTTGTTCAATATAAGCAATAACAGTTCTAAAACGCGCATTTCTGTTTGTTTGAGCTGACATGTTAGCTAATAATTTATCCATATTGGCCATGGCATTGTTGTCTTCACCCGCATATCGGGCAGAATAAACTCCTGGAGCACCATCAAGTGCTTCTACTTCAAGTCCAGTATCATCGGCAAAGCAGTCTACTCCGAACTTATTGTAAATATATTCAGCTTTAATCAAGGCATTGCCTTCGAGCGTGTTGGCAGTTTCGGGAATATCGTCGTAGCAGTTCAATTCAGCCAAACTCACTATTTCAATGGAGTCGCCCAATACTTCTTTTACTTCTTGTAGTTTATGTTGGTTATTGGTAGCAAAAACAATTTTTTTCATTCTTCAATTTTATTATCCATAAATGGCTCAAAAATTCATTGGAAGGCAAAGATAATGAATTTATAGAAAATAATTGATTTTGTAGTGGCCTTTAAGCTGTGGAAACGCATTATAACAGTATCAAAATTTAAATTAGAAGCCTCACATACAGCAATTTAAACTTAAAGGCAAGATCTATATATTTGCTGAGAATGAGATAGAGATTAGAGCAAGAAGACAATAAAATTTTGAAATTTGCATTCACCCTACCTGAGACGGTAAAGTCGACCGTAAGAATCTCCATTTATCTGGTGATATTGTATTTATAAACTTTGTAGATCGTAAGTTTCGATATTGCTGAAATAATTAGAACAGTGGTATCAAAACTTTAATCGTAGTTCCTTCTTTGGGAGCTGAGGTCACAAACATTTCACCATCGAGCAATGATATGCGTTCGCGCATCAACATTAAGCCATGCGAGCTAAACTCAATCAGCTCATTATACTGAAATCCAACTCCATTGTCAATAATCTCTAGTTCAAGTTTATTGCCCAATGGATGCAGCGAAATAAGCACTTCGGTGGCTTTTGAGTGTAAAGCTACATTGGACATGGCACTCTCAAATACGCGATAAAGTATGGTGGATTGCTTCTGATCAGGTTGCACCACGAGCTCCCCAATGTCAGTACGACATTTAATTTTAGATTGATTACTGGAGAACTCGTCTACAAATAACTTCATTGCTTCCACGAAACCCATCATATAAAGCACTTCATTTCGCAAGTTGCTCATCAATTTAAGTGAAAAGCCCAGTGATTTGCCCACCACTTTACTGACCTCATCCAGCTTTTGGAACAATTCTTCGGGAATTGAATTGGCTTCGGCACCTTTAAGTCTGATTTTCAAAACACCTATATCCATTTTCAAGGCCATCAGTGCTTGATTGAGCTCGTTATCAATCTGTGTTGCAAGCGTTATTTTTTCCTCTTCTCCCACAGTCTGCAAGTGCGAAGCAAAACGCCGCAACATCGATTTTGATTTAATCAGTTCACTTTCATTCTTTTTCTGTTCAGTAATATCGTTAATTACCGTCACCAAACATAATTCCTCACTAATAAGAATAACCTCACTTGAAAACTCGCAAACAATAGGGTTTCCACTTGCAGTACGAAAATTCAAGACTCTATTTTTAATTCGTTTATTCGCGTTCAGTTCATTGGCTATAGAATCGCGATCCGATTTCTCCATCCACAAATTAACACCAACAGTTGTTTTACCAATAAGTTCAGATGCATTGTAACCTGAGATTAGTTCGAATCCGTCATTCACTTCAGTAATATATCCGTCGTTCAATCGCGAAATAACTATACCATAGGGCGAATGTTTAAATGCTTTTGAAAACTTTTCTTCTTGCTCACTTATCTCATTTATCAATCTTTTATTGACAGCAAGTGAAAGAAAGAAAATCAAAAGATAGAAAGAAATTTGATAAAGCAATGCCACGTATGATTCAAAAGATCCAGAATGAAAATAATCATATCCAACTGCATCTGTGAATAAAAATCTTCCTATCCTGAATAATCCAACAATTACGAGAAACGAAAATACAAGACCTAATGCAGAGGTAATTTTTCGCATAGACTTCCCTACTCTGAAAAGCAAAAGGAATGCAGTATCGAGAGAAATAAGCATCAATGAAAATCCTACATTCAGATTACGAATCTGCTGATTATTGTGTATATAAGTAAAAAAAATCTGGATACATAAAAATAAAGAAAAACCCAAATAAAATCTCCATCGTGAAGTTTTCAACTCCACAAATTTCTCCAACCCCAAGTAGCCAGCAATTGCACCACTCACCACAAACATATTGGCCACGACAATAGAAATAAAGTCAGGAATAACGCCCCTAAATGTAATAAGTGCAACACCAGTGAATATAGCTAATATATACAAAACAAGGAAATGCATACCTGCAAATCGCTTCCTCGCCTGAAACCAAAGCAAGGTAACCACACCCAGACTCACAATTAGCAGCAAGATAAAACTAAAATAAAGAGTACGTAAATCTAGATCTAACATAAAACAGATTTTGGGTAGTATAATTCATCCTGTATTCTTAATTGTCACAATAAATTCATGACGATAGCGGGTGCAAATATAGCATTTTAGTTGTCTGTTTTTCTCAACATTACTTTGTTTTTTTTGAATCTTTTTTATGTTGAAGTTATTCTGGCTCTTTGAAGAAGGCATTCCAAGAACAAAAAGTTGGTCAGGTTGGTCAATTTTTAAGACGCAAAAACAAATAATACCAACAATATTTAAACTATGAGACAACTCCAAAAAAACCTAAAAGAACGCAAATTTGAGTAATTTGCGTTCTTTTACTTTTTGGAGGAGACTCAACTATGAGGTTTTTAAAATATCATGTATGAGAGGACAAACTTTTGCGGTTATTTGCTTCATTTGCGCATGCTTCAATCGTCTGCTTATCGTTAAATTCGAAGATATTTTTTAGAGATGGTTATTTATCAAGAATTCATTTTGTTATAGTCATCGGAGTTAAACAAGTTCATTTGTGCACGCATCAGATTGGCCGACTTCATAGCTATCACCTTTGTTTCGTTTAGGATATTCAGGTATAAAATACTATTTCGCGTTCCGTTTTCTTTGGCTTTGGTACGTTTTATTTGTTTTTTGACTAACTCTGAATATAAATCAAGAATATCTGCACGTTTTTGCTTAATCCCCTCCAACTCTGAATAATTATTATTTTTTATCATCTGGTTGTACTGGTTGAATGCAGTTGTAAACTCATTGCCAAGTAATTTTAAGTCTTCTACCTGTTCGCTCACAAAACCCTCGTGTGTATTATTGATAAACTCATAACTCGATTCGGTGATGTAACGTAGCGAAACTGCAATTTCGTAAGTATAGTCTACCACTTGTACAAAATACTGTCCGGTATCTAATGAATTCTGGTCGAGTCTTTGCAGTGTTGGCAACACTTCAAAAGTCCTGAAATGTTTCGATTTCCCATGTAATTCATCCGCCATTTTATATAGTTTTGCCAAACTCTTACGGTCTTCTTTAAATAATCCATCGAGTACACCCTGATAAATATAGGCAATGGTGGAGACTGTTTCATCAATTCTGTTCGTACAATTCAGTACAATATCATGTTCATCGGTCATTGTACTTTCGTCCATCATCGCTTCCTTGCTCTCACGTTTTTTATGAATTCGGGTAAACTGAATGAACATAAATACAACCAACGCAATAAAGCCTACTACTGCATAAATTCCACCATACATCAACATTATAGCTACGATAGCAGATACTGTAAATGCAATAAATGCAGTTAAGAACCATCCACTGATAACT
>JBBRHJ010000109.1:0-10961 GCA_038222885.1 Bacteroidales bacterium
TTTCGAAATAGCATGTTGAAGAACGGTTTTTCCTGTTCCAAAAGGGCCAGGGATAAAGCCTGTACCACCTTCTACAATTGGATTGGCAGTATCAATTACACGAACACCAGTTTCTAATAATTTGAATGGTCGAGGTTTTGCAGTGTGAACTGTGATAGCCCGTTTTACTGGCCATTTTTGCACCATCGTTAATGGAATTTCAACACCAGCCTCATCAACAATCACAGCTATATTGTCCAAAATTTTATATTCACCTTCGGCAACCAGACTTTTTACCGTATATTTGCCTTCCAACTTAAATGGAACCATGATTTTATGCGGTTGGAAGTTTTCGTCCACTTCGCCTAACCACGAAGCAGCCTCCACCGTATCGCCCACTTTTGCCAATGGAGTAAACTTCCAAAGTTTTTCAGTATCAAGCGGATAATTGTATTCTCCACGTTGTAGAAATATACCAGTGAGTTTATCGAGGTCGTTTTGCAATCCGTCGTAATTCCGCGACAATAATCCAGGACCTAAAGTTACTTCGAGCAAGTGTCCTTTGAATTCCACATCGTTGCCTACTTTGAGCCCACGAGTGCTTTCAAAAACTTGCACAAAAGCATTAGCACCATTTACTTTCAGCACTTCGGCCATCAGTTTTTGATCGCCTAACTCGATATAGCAAATTTCGTTTTGAGCTACAGGACCATCTACTTCCACCGTTACTAAGTTGGAAATTATCCCTTTTACTTTTCCTTTTGTTGACATAAATTTATTATTGTGTCTTTCTGTATTGACCTCAAAAAATCAATAGTGATTTGACTATATATATATGTTTATTTTTTCTTTTTAATCTTCTTTTCTTTTTGCTGTATATCCTACAGGATTCAATGGTTTTTGCTTTTGAGAATTCATTTCAGTAATAATATCTAAAATTTCAGCAATTCTCATGTCATTATCAACCATATATTCATCTATTTTTTTATTAATTTCAGCATAACCTAATGCAAATTGTCTGATTGCTACAAATGCTCTCATTATGGCAATATTAACATCTATTGCTGTTTCAGAATTTAGCACACCTGACAACATCGCAACTCCCTGTTCTGTAAATGCATAAGGTAAATATCTACGACCACCTCTTTTTGAGGTCGCAATTTGCGACCTCAAACTTTCAAATTCCTGATTATTAATCTGAAACATAAAGTCATTTGGAAATCGCAAAATATTACGTTTAACTTGCTCTATTAATCTTTTCGTTTCTACGCAATACATCTCAGCCAAATCATAGTCAAGCATCACTTGCTTACCTCTTAAAGAATAAATCTTATTCTGAACAGCTATAATCTCCATAAAAACAATAATTTATAGTGTCTGAAATAATTTACACTTCAAAATCATTAATCTTCTTCTTCAAAATTCACACCTTCTTTCAAATTTCCAAGCAATTCTCTGAAAATTTCATTACCTTTTTCCATCGAAAGTGGTTTCCATCGTTCCAATAGTTCGGATTTCAATACAAATGCCAATACTTTTTCTACACCAAAATAATTAAAAAAGGTATGTTCATCGAGCCATTGCCATTTAAGAGCGTCAATTTGTTTTTCGCGCAAGAGCAAATTAGGTTCTTCGGCAATTCGTAAAACGGCTTCCAGCTGTTCAAAGATGCCTTGTAAACCAAAGTCTCGGGCATTGCTACTTCGGATAGTTTGAGACACTTCGTTGTTGCCTATCACCAAAGTACGCATGTCAAATCCATGTTTTCGGCAAGCAATAGCAGTAAGTACATTGTTGATATTCAGGTTAAACTCAAACCAATCACGCAAAAACGAATTGCCACTCTTCATTGCGAATTCATAGTATAAACCCGAAAGATAATCCTCATGTCTCAAGCCTTGAGTAAGAAAATTTTCTGTGGCGTAAGTATTGTAAAAAGTATGTACATAGGGTAGTAAACGACTATCTTTGGGATTTTCAAATTCCTGCATCAGCCCATGTAATTGTTCCAAGTCATTGGACTGCAAATTACCAAGTTGATTCAAATGTGCTTCCTTATTCTGCAAATACTTCAACCAATTGTCGTTGTCAAACTTAGCAAAAACCAACTTCAACAGTCGAGCATCTGCTTCCGAGAGCTGTTCTAGTAGTTCTATCTTCAACGCTGCAAGTGGAAGGTAAGTTTTGTCGCTATCAGGCTGTAAGTCTGGTAATCCTGCAATAAGATAATAGTAATTCATTATTTTGAGTTCAGCGTTTTGTGTTTAGTGTTTAGTGTTCGAAGGGTTAAAAGAGTTTGAAATTTGAAAAGTTTGAAATTTGAAATTAACAAACTTAGCCTACGCCTTTGCCTCAGCCTTCTATCTTCCTTGTTTTACTTGTTCACATGTTTACTCGTTTCCTAAAACAGCATTTCCACTAATTTCGGACGTAAAAATTCTTTGAAATAAGCAATAAATTCTTCTTCACCGAAAGTGATTTTATATCCTTCTTTGGTTGAGGTGATAGCGAAATCAGCTTTCACTCCATTGGCTTCGGAAATAGTTACTCCTTTATTTAGCAAATCTTTTGCATTAGCCACAAAATAATCTTTCAAAGCTTTGGCATCTTTTGCTTCGATCACTAATGAATCGTTTTTAGCCCATTCTTGCACAAGAGAGAGAATCGTTTTTTGCATAAAAGCCTTATCTGTCGTGGCTGCTTTTACCGATTCTGAAACAATAGCGCCGCTAAGTAAATCTGTAATCTCCGTTTTGAGAGCATTAACAGACTGCTGCGCAAAAAGTTTAAGTTCCGATTGCGTATTTTTTGATAATTCGGCAGCTAGTTCTTCAGCACTTGCTTTTATTTGAGCAGCTTCCGCATTAGCATTGGCTATTATTTCGGCAGCCTTATTTTCAGCATTTTCAACTATTTGTTTAGCTTCGGTATTGCCCTTTTCAACACCTTCCAAATAAATTTTATCAGTTAATTCTTGCAGTTTTGAATTCATAAGAATATATATTTTGCTTATTATTTTTTTTCAAGTGCAAATTTAGTATTTTATCTTACATTAGTATCAATATTGAACTAGTTTTAAAACATAATACAATGTCTTTTAAGTTAATAATCTCTCATTCGATTATAAATGTCCTATTAAAAATATCGATATGCAATAAAAGAATTAATTTCATTTACCAAATTATTTTATTCGTACATTTGCAAACCTTTACTGTATCAGTATTAATCTAAAATTTACCTATAATGAAACGAATTGGCCTGTTATCCGACACCCACGGATTACTCGATGAACGAATTTTTGAACATTTTGCTACCTGCGACGAAATCTGGCATTGTGGTGATATTGGATCACTCGAAGTAGCAAATAAACTATTAAGGTTTAAGCCTTTACGTGCAGTATGGGGTAATATTGACGGTTATGAAATTCGCACTCAATTCCCTCAACACAATCGTTTTATGTGCGAAGGTGTAAAGGTATGGATGACTCATATTGGTGGCTATCCGGGGAAATATGATGTGGCCGTACGTCCCGAAATATATCGTCAACCTCCTAAATTGTTCGTTTGTGGACATTCGCATATATTAAAGGTAAAATATGATAAAACTCTTGATTTGCTGCATATTAATCCGGGTGCAGCGGGTAAATATGGTTTTCATTTGGTGCAAACTTTGGTGCGATTTGAAATAGATGGCGAAAAAATTCAACAACTTGAAGTCATAGAACTGAACAAGAAGAACGAATAAAATGTTTTAACTTTTGATAAATGCACATGCATTTTCGTCAAGCTGTTAGATTCAACTATCAATAAAAATAAATATATGCAATCACTTTTCGACGGAGTAAAAGAATTTAATACAAGCGACTTCAAGGAGCATCATGAGTTATTTGAAAAAATTGGTAGAAACCAACAACCTCATACCTTATTTATTGGTTGTTCTGATTCCCGCTTAGTACCCAACTTAATAACGAGAACTCTACCCGGCGAACTTTTTGTGATACGTAATATTGCCAATTTAGTACCGCCTTACCGTGAATCGGAAGAGTTTTTAGCAACAACCTCGGCCATCGAATATTCTGTGAAGGTTTTAAATGTAAGCACTATACTTATCTGTGGTCATTCTAATTGCGGTGGTTGTAATGCTTTGTTTACGTCCGATAAGCTGATGAGCGAAATTCCACACACAAAAAAATGGCTCGAATTAGCTAAAGGAGTGAAAAACAAAATGATAAAACTCCGAATTGCCGATCCTTATGTGCGAGAATGGATGACAGAGCAACTTAATGTTGTGGAACAAATGAATCACCTACTCACTTATCCCTATATTCTTGAAAAATTTAAAGCAGGGGAGTTGGAAATTTTGGGATGGTATTATAATATCTTGACTGGTGAAGTTTTTAACTACGAATCAGAAACTAAGAAATTTGTAAAAATTGAATAAGCATTTGTCTTGCAATAAATTACAAGAAATTAATCTGATTGATATTTAAGCAAACGAACCTCCAATAATATCAAGAAGCTCGTTGGTTATGGCTTGTTGTCGAAGTTTATTGTATTGAGTTGACAGTTCGGACAACAAATCATCAGCATTGTCGGTAGCGGTTTGCATGGCTATTAGCCGAGCTGCATGTTCAGAAGCGTTTGAGTCGAGTAATGCTGTAAATAAGCTTATACGCAGTACTTTGGGAATTAATTCTAACAAAAGGGTATCAGTGTCAGGCTCGACTATATAATCTGCAATTGCCACTTTTCCAGTTGTAGTTGGTAGTTTGAATGGTAATAAAGCTTCGTTGAGTAGAATTTGTGAACCTTTGCTCTGAAAATGATGGTAAATCATTTCCACTCTATCAACTTCTTCATTTTCAAACTTCTGCATCAAAACATCGGTAATTTGACTACAAAGTTCATCGTAATTGGGTTTATCGGCTATTTTTTCAAAATCACCTGCAATTTTATATTCTAATTTTGAACAAGCTTTTGCAATTTTTTTTCCAACAGGATACAAAACAATATTTTTTTTATCTATCGATTTATATTTATCCAAAACTGTTAGTAGCATTTTGGTTACATTTGAGTTGTAACTACCACACAAACTGCTATTCGAGGCAAAAACTACAATTGCAAGATGCTTGATTACCCGTTCGTGGGCAAAAACTGAATGAACTTCTTCATCCTTATCCAATAAAAGATTATGAAGCAATTCATTCATTTTCTGTTGATAAGGATAAAAATTACTAATAGTTCGCTGTGCCTTTGTCAGTTTGGCAGAGGAAACCATTTTCATCGCCGAAGTAATTTTCTGCGTCGATTTAACAGATTGAATTCTTGTTTTTATTTCTTTTAATGAGCCCACTTGATGAAAAAATTTTTAAAATAATGTTTCAAAATAATATAGAACTTACTGACAAGTTTTCATTTAGCATAAAGTAAATCCAATCGTTTTAACAAGCCAATAGATAACAAAATTGAGAAAATCGTCATTGCTAAAATCATTCCTATACAGCTAATTAAGAAATCCTTTGAAAAAAAATTCAGGACATAATTTTCATAGCTTGGAAAATCTAATAATCTAATAATCAATATATAGACAAAGCCGCCTAGTGAATATGCAATGATATTTCTAATAAAAAATGTTTTGTAATTCACTACAATTGTAGCTTTATATGATATTTCTTCATTCTGACGTGCATTTTTAGTTACTAACATCGGTAAAGCTGCAAGGCCTCCGACAAGACCTGCAACAATCATTGAAATAATACGTACGAAAAGTTCCTTTTCAACTAAAGAGCCAAAGTCAAGTCCTATATTGAGCATTGATTTGGTTGAAAATTGATAAACGATTACAGCCAATATTATCCCCAAGAAATAATACTTTGCTACGATAAAGTACTTAAATTCAATTAATTTTTGCCACATAATTCTCACTTATAAATAAAAGGTATTGAACCTATTTTTAATACCATCTATATGAGGTGTTCTCCAATGGATTTACTATTATTTTTTCTTTATTTTTATTTTCGTTCCACCACTGTTTATAGATTTCCTGAATTAGCAGGACTTCGTTCGTTGTTATTCCTTTGTACTTTTGAGAATCAATCTTTGAAGTGTCTATCAGAAAAGGGTCAAGTGATGAATAAGTAGTTTCTTTAACAACTCCATCCACAATCCACAACAGACATTCACCTAATATAAAATAGCTCCTACCTTCTGGAAAAGGTCGGCGAGAAGACATAGGATTAATAGGAAATTCTTTTATGTGAGTGGTGTCTTTTGAAAACTCAATAAGTGAAGTAATGTGTTTTTTACTGAATTTAGGCATCATAAGCCATAAGTTTTCAGCTTTTTCATTTTTCTCATATTTATTATACGTTCCATTTTTCAGTTGTTTCACAAACATTTCAACGTTCGGATTGTCAATGTCAAAATTGTTTTTTTCACAGCTACTGCAAAAAATAATTAAACCGATAAAAAACAATAACTTTTTCATGATTGTTACTTTTTTATAATTTAAAGCACAATAAAAAACATAGCCCTACAAAGCTGTAAGCCAACTGTTTAATTCACCACCAACTGCTTAATTACTGAAGCTGCCACATTTTCAATAATCTTAGTAACATCATCATTGATTACACCACTTTTAAGAACGTCAAGAACATCGGCACGATGAGAAAATTCCATAACTAATAAGAACTGTTTCTGAAATTCATGAATTTGCGCTAATGGAATATTACTCAACAAACCTTTTGTGCCACAATATAAAATTGCCACCTGATTTTCGACCGACATTGGAGCGTGTAATGGTTGAACCAATAAACGGGTGTTCTTTTGCCCTTTGTTGATAGTCATGGCAGTTACTGCATCTAAATCGCCACCAAACTTTGTAAAAGCTTCGAGTTCGCGATATTGCGCCTGATCAATTTTCAATGTTCCAGCCACTTTTTTCATCGATTTTATTTGGGCATTTCCACCCACACGCGACACCGAAATTCCGACATTAATAGCAGGACGGTTTCCTTGATTAAATAAATCAGTATCGAGAAATATCTGACCGTCAGTGATTGAAATTACATTGGTAGGAATATAAGCCGAGACATCACCTGACTGAGTTTCAATAATAGGTAAAGCGGTGAGTGAACCACCTCCTTTAACTTTCCCTTTCAAACATTCGGGTAGGTCGTTCATCTGTTCAGCAATTTCTTGTTGTGAAATAATTTTGGCAGCTCTTTCTAACAAACGAGAGTGCAAGTAAAAAACATCGCCCGGATAAGCTTCCCTACCCGAAGGTCGACGCAAAATGAGTGAGACCTGGCGATATGCGACTGCTTGTTTCGATAAATCATCGTAAACAACCAAGGCATGTCTACCCGTATCTCTGAAAAATTCACCAATAGCTGCACCCGCAAAAGGAGCGTAGTATTGTAACGCAGCAGGATCGGAAGCATTTGCAGCCACTATAACCGTATAATCCAACGCCCCATGTTCCCTTAAAGTATTCACGATAGTTGCTACCGATGAACCTTTTTGACCAATAGCCACATAAATACAATAAACAGGTTCACCATTCTCAAAATTACTTTTTTGATTGATAATCGTATCAATGGCAATACTTGTTTTTCCAGTCTGCCGGTCGCCAATAATCAACTCACGCTGTCCGCGTCCAATAGGAATCATGGCATCAATCGATTTAATCCCAGTTTGAAGTGGTTCAATAACAGGTTGGCGAAAAATCACACCTGGAGCTTTACGTTCCAAAGGCATTTCATGTAATTCACCACCAATTTTTCCTTTACCATCTATTGCTTCACCGAGCGGATTAATGACCCGTCCCAACATTTTTTCGCTAACCTGAATAGAAATTACTTTCTTAGTCCGCTTGACCGAAAAACCTTCTTTGATTTCACTTATGCCTCCCAACAACACAGCCCCAACATTATCCTCTTCAAGATTCATCACAATAGCTTTTGAGCCATTTTCAAACTCAATCAACTCATTTGCCTCAGCGTTATTTAGGCCATAAATTCGAGCCACACCATCGCCAACTTGTAGTACAGTACCGATTTCGTCGAACTGCACGCCAGTATCCATGGATTCAAGTTGCATCCTGAGAATCTCTGAAACTTCGCTAACTTTTATATTATTTGTCATTGCTTTGAATGGATTGTATATAACTTATAAACAAGTAAGAAATAAGTATACTAATAAGTATTTTAAAAACAGCACATTATGAAAAAAAAGTATTATCAAGATAAACTTCTGCTATTTTGTTCTTTAAACTCCGATTTAATTTTTTTCAATTGCGAAACTACAGTAGCATCCCACCTGAGTTGATGCACTTCCAACATAAAACCACCTAAGATTTCGGGATCAACTATTTTTTCAATTTCAAGGGTAATATGATCTTTAATATCAAACACTTTAAATAATCTCTTCTCGACCTCAGCACCCAATTCGATGGAAGTGATTAATTTACCTGCATAAATATGATTTAGTTCCCGATAATAGTCAACAAATTTGAGCAGAAACAGTTGCAAGTGATTTTCACGATTGTTATTCAACACTAAATCAACAAATTTCACAAAAACAGGGCAATCGTATTTATCCACGATACTTAAAAGTAAAGCCCTCTTTTTACTCTTAGCCATTAATGGATGAGCTAACAACAATTTGATTTCATTATTCTCCGAAAAGACATGAATTAGGTCTTTGGACAAGTTATAAACAGTCTCTTCAGCCTGCTCCTGCTTGGCAAAATCGTACAACGCACGTGCATATCGCATTGATATAAGTCCCTGATTCATTGAATTATTTTATGATTTAGTGAATGTTATATCGTCGATTAATCTATTTAATAAGGCTTGCTGTTCTGTTTTTTGATTTAACTTATCCCGCAATACCTTTTCGGCAATATCCACTGATAAAAAGGCAACCTGCTTACGAATATCACGTATCGCATCATTTTTTTCGTGTAAAATCTGTACACGTGCCTCTTCAATCAATTTTTGTGTTTCGATATTTGCTTTTACTTTGGCATCCTCAATCAATGATAGTTTAAGTTTAGCAGCATCGTTCATGATTTTTTTATATTCCTTTTTGGCATTTTCAATAATCAGTTCCCCATCTGCCTTCACCAAGTCTAATTCACTACGAGCTTTATCGGCCATCAACAAGGACTCGTCAATATAATACTTGCGTTCAGCCAACATTTTCAAAATGACGGGAAAACCAAATTTGACGAGGATTAATACGACAATTCCAAATGAAATTGTCATCCAGAACAACAGTCCTGAATCGGGCATTAATATATTCATAACTAAAAAATTTAGTTGTGTGCGAAAAATCAAGTTGAAAACAGCACTAAATTAGACGTCTGTTTGATAATACAAAATAGAAAACTATTCATTCAATAATAAAAAGACTATTAAGTCTCAAATTAACCAGAACAGTTAACTAATCTTCTCATAACAACTTAAATAATAATAAATCCACAAACTACGATAGCAAACAGCGCAACTGCATCGATTAATGCGGCAGCAATAATCATATTACTACGAATATCAGAAGCAGCCTCGGGCTGACGTGCTATACCCTCCATAGCAGAACTACCAATATTCCCAATTCCGATGGCAGCACCCACAGCTGCAATTCCGGCACCAAGTCCAGCTCCCAATTGTGCCAAACCGCTTCCGGCAGCCACTTGCAATAAAATTGTAATTAACATATTATTTAGTTTTAATGTAGCCCTTGACAATGAGTTTGAAAATCATTTCCAACCTATTTAGGCTAAGTTTTTATTAATTTCTTTTTGTTTAAAATCAGTTTATTTATGACGTGCATGTGGCTCTATTCGGGCTAAACCGATGAACACTGCCGATAATAATGTAAATATCAATGCCTGAATATAAGCTACTAATAACTCCACAAATCCCATAAAGACACTAAAAACAACAGATAATACTGTCATGCTTGAATTCAATGCTGGCCCCATACTCACCGTAATAAACACCAAAAAAGTGAGTCCCAAAACAATAGCATGTCCAGCCATAATATTAGCAAATAAACGCAGCATCAAAGCAAATGGTTTTGTGAAAATCCCTATCAATTCAATTGCAGGCATCAACGGTAGAGGCACTTTCAACCACAGAGGGACATCCGGCCATAGGATTTCTCGCCAATATTCCCTTGTACCCGATATATTCACAATCAGAAAAGTGATAAATGCCAATACAAATGTTACGGCAATATTACCCGTAACATTAGCACCACCTGGGAAAAGCGGCACTATCCCTATTAGATTATTGATAAAGATAAAGAAAAAAACAGTCAATAAATAAGGTGAATATTTTTCATATCCTTTGCCTATCGAAGGTTTTATTACTTCATCATTGATGTTTTCAATTAACATTTCCATCATCAAAATAAAACCCCGCTTATTACGGAAACCATGTTTACGATACGAAGCGGCTACCCATAATATGATGATAATAAGTAATGTACTGCTGAAAAGCAAGGAAAATACGTTTTTTGTAATCGAAATATCGAAAGGCTTAACAATTTGACCATCGAGAGTTTTCTCAACTATTTTCCCTTTGTATTCACCTTTATCGGCAATTTGTAATCCTTGATATGCGTGGCTTTCGTTGTGAAAAGCCGATGACATAAATACGTGCCAACCCGTATAACTGCTGTAAACAATTACCGGTAATGGTATGGAAACATGCTTTTCGCCCACATTGAATAGATGCCATTCGTAAGCATCAGAAATATGTTGTAAAATAAATTCTTTGACATTAATAGTCGGAGCAGCATGTTCTTTCTGCTTTTCAGATGCTGACAGTTGGACATACATTCCGAAAAGCAAACAGCATATAATGACTATTTTGTGCTTATTGCTCATGTTTTATTTTTTTTGCTTCTTTCTCGAAACTCATAAAAGTATAGGTTTCAAAAGCAAGATAGAAAAGATAAAAAATTCCGATAACAATT
>JBBRHJ010000110.1:0-10793 GCA_038222885.1 Bacteroidales bacterium
ATTGTCCGAAGGGATGGTGGCAGTTTCAGGCGGGGTGGAGGCAGTGGTTGCGGCCTCCAAACCCGTATCGCCTCTGGCGCCCAAAGGCGGCTTTCCCAAGTTGCCGGTCATCGCGGGGCCGGCTGGGCTTTTGTTGAAACAACGCCACTCTACTGGATTGTGAACAACGTAAACACAAGTGGGTATTATAGTTTGTCGTTTATGTTCGATATGGGTGGATCATCCGGAAATGCACCACGCGATTTTGAGGTGGAATATTCTATAAGTGGATCAGAAACTTGGATAAGTTTGGGCACGTTAATGTCACCATCAAGTCTAACAACAAAAATTTTTCCTCTACCCAAAGAATGTGAAGAAAAAATAATATCTCTTCGTATACGATTAACTAGTAATTATAAAATAAATGGTGATAATGTTGCTCAGACAAATACTCAGAATCGTCTGAAAAACGTGAAAGTTACGGGTTATGTAGAACCGACAAATCCGACAGTGGTTACCTCCTTGTCGACTTATTCAATTTGTAATGCTGTAAAAAATCAACCTGCTTCGATAAACATAGATATTACTGGCAAAAAACTAACCGGATCATTAAATTTATCCGTTTCACAGCCATTTAGTGTATCTAAAACCACACTCGAACCGATAAACCAATCGATTACTGAAACTGTAACCGTTAATTTTACTCCAACAGTATCAGGAGAATACAACGATCGTTTAATTATTAGTGGAGGCGGTATCGATACAAAAATAATTTCACTTCGTGTTTTGGCACAAGGCTATGCACTTCCAACTTTATTAGCTCAGAATAAGATTGAAAAGAATATCTATAAAATTAAAACAGTAGAAAGAGGAATTTCTTTAGCGAATACGGAAGGGTTAATAATTTCAATTTATGATGTAGCGGGAGTTTTGATAAAATCTATTCAAGGGAAAACTGTTACGCAACAGATTCCAATGAATCAAAAAGGAATTTATCTGGTTCATGTTGGAAATACAACTGAAAAAGTGATAATTACTAAGTAGAAAATTTATTAGAAATTGATCCGGTTTCTGAATTAAGGATAACTGCTTTCATTTATCATTATCTGTCGTGATCGATAATGAATGAAAAATGATAGTATTAAAATTAAAAAATCAATCATAATTCTCACAAAACACAAAAACTATTTATAAAACACTTAATCCAGTGCTATATTTTGATTAAAATCAGAAATTTATTCAAAAAATAGCTACAAATTAATACAGTATTAATATAAAATTAATACGTGGAAACGATATTTGCAATAGAAATCAATTATTATTATCAATATTTAAAAATTACGATCATGAAAAAAACTTTCTCTCTATGCGTAATCGCATTAATCATTGGTGCATTAAATTTAAATGCACAGGTAGCACTTGCTTTATGGGATTTCAGGGTAGCCGATGGAACTGGTGGTACTGCAGCAGTATGGGTACAATCACTTGACAACTCTTTATCTCCGGATAGTTGTGGGACAAATAATACAAATGCAAAGTTTAATTCAGAGCAGGCAAACACAAACAGGTATCTTAAAAAGGCATCTGATGCTATTGATGGTTATGCTATTTCTACATACTGGGGGAATCCCACGGTTGCCAGCGGTGATTTGTATTGGTATATATATAATGTTAACACAACAGGGTATGATAATATCGGTATAAGGTATCAGCAATGGTCATCAAATACAGGACCGGGAAGATTTGATATTCAGGCAAGAGTTGGTTCGGATGGAACCTGGACTAAATTGAACACCGCGCCCTACGCATTAACTGATGGAAGGGCTGTTACGACAAAATATTTTAGTTTTCCGCTTCCAGCAGGATGTGCAGATCAAAGTAGGATTGATATACGAATTATCAGAGCAGACGATTATCAGGTAAATGGTACAACTGTGATATCTTCTGGCGGAATGAGTAGAATAGATAATATTCGTGTCTACGGAGTAGTATTAACTCCAACAGATATGATGAATAAAGAATCAGATCACGTAAAAGTAACAGCATCAAATGGTAAGTTAATTATCTCTGATACTGCAGGATCAAATGTGAAAGTGTACAATTTAACAGGTTCTAAAGTTCTTGAACTTCAAAATATAAAAGTACGCGAAGAAGCACAATTATCGACTGGGCATATCTACATTGTAAAAGTAAATGATAAAGCATATAAAGTTCAATTATAATTATTCATTTTTAAAAATTAAAAAATCATGAAAAAATTCAACTCTTTAAAAACGTTTCTAACCTTAGGTTTAATCGTACTCGGTTTTAGTACAGCTGTAGCTCAGGTTGACTTGGCTAAATGGACATTCGCTCAATGGCCGGGGAGTAAAGTTGCGCCTACAGGCCAATTGCTCACTGAAACTATCTTTGCAAATAGTGGCACTCAGGCTGCTACTGCTCGAATTGGAAGTGAAAATATGTTCACAGATGGTGAAGGTGGAACGGTTCGAGCTTGGGATCTTGCTTCAGCTGCAGGTTATGTTCGTACTGTAGGCATGGTGGTAGGAACTTATTATCGGATTATCGGCCTGAGTACTGTTGGGTATACTACAATTAAGGTAACGGCCGGATTTGCTGCTGATAGTAGTTCCCGTTATTATTATTTGCAATTACAATATCGTGATGGTGTAACGGGGGCTTGGGTTTCAGTTGGTGTTCCTGTATTTATTAATTTAGTTGCTGAAACCACTATTACAGCTAAATTTGATAATATAGCATTACCAGTTGCAGCTGAAGGCGTTACAGCACTTGAACTTCGTTTTTTACAGACAGGGTTCGATGGTACAGCTGTAACTACTCAAAGTCGTATTGATAACGTACTTATTTCAGGTGTCTCAACTTCTACTGCTATTAATCAAAAAGAAGAAAACTTAATCAAAGTGGTTGCAGCTAATGGCAAAATTAATATCAATAGTGCAGAAGGATTAAATGCTACCCTTTATACATTCACCGGAGTTAAAGTGGCTGAATTGAAAAATATTCTTTCAAATCAGGAAATTTCAGCAACAAATGGTATTTATATTGTGAAAATCGGAAACAAAGCTTTTAAAGTATCATTGAAATAAAATTAATGAATTAATCTTTCTATTCAGTAACTATTATTAATACGAAATTATTCAGATTTTTATTAACAATGGTTTACTTTGTACAAAATAAAAAAATACTTTCTATCAATCTTTTAAAAATACATTTTATGAAAAAACTAATTTTTATGTCAATAATCTTGTTATCTTCAATGACATTGACAGCTCAAAATCAACAAACAATTGCAGCTTGGAACTTTGACACATGGTTAGGTGGTGGAGCTACCGGTGTCCCTGCAGGTCAGTTTTTAGATACAGTTATTCTACCAGATTCAGGTGTACAAAAATTAACTGCAAAATTGGGTACCGAACAAATGTTTGATCCAGCTTATAATCCTGAAACACAACCAGTAACACGCAAATGGTCAGCTCCTTCTAAAGCAGGATATGTTCGTTGCGGATCGGGATGGAATACACTCGATGGATCCGAACGTTATTTTCAGACTTCATTTTCAACAACAGGTTTATTTAATGTCTCAATTAATTCGAGCCATGCCACGAGCGGTACCAGTTCAAGTTATCAACATTCTTTTACTGTACAATACCGTATCGGAGATGGAGCATGGGTTAATTTTACGCCTCAAAAGAAATTTGATGTTATAGAGGTAAGTGAAACAGGGATTACTTTTGGACAGCTAACTGATTTGAAATTACCAGCCGAAGCAAATGGTAAAGTTGGAGTGGATGTACGTTGGTTGTTTGGAGCACCTTCTTTTGCAAGTGTTGAACCCGATCTAACGAACTGGCAAACTGCCTGGAATTCAGGAACTCAGATACGTTTAGACAATGTTTCAGTAAAAGGATATCCGGTTGCAACTGGTCCAACTATTTTTAATAGTTACAGTGATATTGATTTTGGAGAGATACAGCTGGGTGCCTCAAAATCACTGACAATACCAATTCTGGCAAGTAAAGTAAGTGGAACCCTCACTCCGGCAACTTCTGCACCTTTTAGTTTGGACAAAACTTCAATAAGTGGAATTTTTAATGAATTCAACACAAATTTGGTGGTTACTTTTAATCCGACGAGCGAAGGTATTTTTGAAAAGGATTTCACTTTAACCGGTACCGGTGTTTCAAAAACAGTTAAACTGAAAGGCGTATGTGTATTAGCCGGAATAAACCAACCAAAGACAGAATTAAATTATGTGACTGGTTCTAATGGCATTATTACGATAAATTCACCTGAAAACCAATTTGTTAATATTTCAGACTTAACAGGTAGAGTAGTTGTGAAACGTCAAATTGAAAAAGGAATTACTACAATTTCTTTGAAACAAGGACAATTGTATATAGTTAATATTGGTAATAGTTTTAAAAAGATAGTATTCTAATTTTTATGCAAACGGCTCGACTTTTTGAGTCGGGTCGTTTGTTTCTTTACATTACACACTAAATTCAGTATATCAAATACATCTTTAAATGAAGAATATTAAAATTAAGTTAGTTGTGCTGCTTTGCATTTTCACATCTACCCTATTAGTGGCACAGGAAGCTTTTGTAGTAAAAGGTACTGTTGTGGATGCAAATGACCAATCACCATTACCAGGAGTCAATGTTGTGGTAAAGAATGCATCTTTCGGAGTTGTTACAGATATTAATGGACGCTACACTCTTCATATAACCCGACTGAACAAAGCTTCAATATCTTTCTCAATGATTGGTTATGAAACCAAAAACGTTGAAGCGTCAAAAGATGCAACAATTAATATTTCATTGAGTGAAAGCACTAAAATGATTGATGAAGTTGTTGTCACCGCATTAGGTATAAACCGTGATGCGAAATCACTTGGTTATGCCCGTCAGAGTGTTTCAGTGGAATCAATGACAGAATCCAGAAGTTCTAATCTTACCAATATGCTTGCCGGGAAAGTGGCCGGTGTAAATGTAATTGCTGGAGCAAGTCCAAGTGCTTCCACCCGAATTGAAATACGTGGGAATAAATCCTTAACAGGGAATAATCAACCATTATTCGTAATTGATGGAGTGATTATTCAAAATGATATGGGGCAGTCGGGTGACCTTGATTACGGCAATATGGCTGCGAACATAAATCCGGATGATGTAGAAAGTATGGAAGTACTTAAAGGTGCAAACGCAGCAGCTTTATATGGCGCCGATGCCGCAAACGGTGTGATTTTAATTACGACTAAAAAAGCAAATAAGAATTCAGGACTCGGCGTAAGTTATGGATTAAATATGATGTGGAATACTATCATTGAATATCCTGAATTTCAAAATATTTATGGTGGTGGACAATCATTTAGACTGGGAGAAAATAATACCTATCGTGATGTGACACAACCAAATGTATCATTAATGTTACCTTACCGAGGAAAATCATGGGGCATACCCATGCTAGGAACTTTTCAGGTACAGGGACGTAATGGTGTAATGAAAAATTATGAACCAAATCCAACCAATGTAATTGATTTCTATCAGACAGCTTTACAAACTACAAACAATTTTTCAATCAGTAAATCAAACGATGTAGCTGGTTTTCGATTCAGTTATACTAATACTGCAAGTAATGATGTGTTGGAAGGATCCAATCTTCGCAACAGACATAATTTCTCTTTGACAAGTAATTACAATATTAATAAATTTATTCAGGCAACTGCTTCAGTTCGTTATACACTCGACAATATTAAAAACCGGCCGTATAGCGGTTGGAGTGATCGAAACCCGATGAAAGCCTATCTGTTTTTCCCACGAGATATGGGATTGTCCGAATTAATACCCTGGAAAGATGCAAATGGGAATGCTTTACGTTACACTACATCGAGTGCCGGATTTGTAAATCCATATTGGTCGTTGAATGAATGTTGGAATGAAGACCAAAAAGAATGGTTATTAGCAAGTATGGACTTAACTTTTAAAATTTATAAAGATCTTAAATTCCTGATTCGTGGATCTATTGATACTCAAGGTGGAAGTGGTTATGATTTTACGAATGTAGGTTCGTTATGGGCACCGGATGGGAAATACTCCACTTTTAATAAAAACATAAGCAACTATCAATATGAAGGTTTTTTTACGTACAACAAAACCTTTTTTACTGATTTTTCTGTAAATGCAAACTTAGGAGGAAGCTGGCGTGAAAATTCATACTATTCTATTCAATCCAGTGTTTCTAAATTGATTGTACACGACATGGCAAGTTTGTCAAATGCAGCTGAAGCCCCAACGACAAACGAATCTTTAGAAAGAATTCGTCGCGAAAGTCTGTATGGAGCTGTAAGTTTTGGTTATAAAAGTTGGGCTTTCATTGATGTAACAGGGCGTAATGATTGGAACTCGACTTTGCCAATTGAAAATTCTTCGTTCTTTTATCCTTCAATTAGTGGTAGTTTTGTGTTTAGTGATGCTTTTCAGTTGCCGGATAAAGTTTTTACTTTTGGTAAATTAAGAGCCTCTTGGGCAAAAGTAGGTAATGGTACTAATTTTAATCAATTAATTAATAATTTTAGTCAATATCAGATATTTAATGGTCTTCCTCTATTTTCAGTAGGTTCTAAATTGAAAAACCCACAATTACGTCCAGAAACTACCTACTCTACCGAAGTTGGAGCTGATTTGCGTTTTTTCAAAAATCGTATTTCAATTGATGCATCCTATTATTTCACAAAATCAATAGACCAGATTGTTAGTGCAAAAGTGGCTACCAGTACAGGCTTTACCGATAGAATGTATAACACGGGTGAGATACAAAATAAAGGTGTTGAAATTGCATTTACTGCTCGTCCGATTCAGACAAAATCCGGCTTTATTTGGGATATGATTGTAAACTGGGCACACAATGATAACCGAGTTGTTTCTATTATGGATGGCGTTTCTTCACTTCAACTTGGCGGTTGGGGTTCTGTAACAATTAATGCCGAAGAAGGAGAGCCTTATGGTGTAATTCGTGGTACTGATTATCTCACAGATGCTGATGGATATCACATGATTGGATTGGATGGCAAGCCAATTAGTGCTAATAATCAATATCTGGGAAGTATTCAAGCCAAATTTACCGGATCTTTCATCAATAAAATCAGTTTCAAAAATTTTGATATGAATGTGATGATGGATTTTAAATCGGGTGGAATGGTATTTTCAGCATCTGATTATACTGGAGTTGATCAGGGAAACTCTTTGCGCTCTCTTGAATTCAGAGATGAATATTCATTTAGTTATTTGGTACTTAAAGAAGATGGGAATGAATTGAATGGAATCAATACGATTACCGGTCTTCCCTATTCTGATACAGGTCGTGTTAAAGGAGGAACATTCCCCGGTAAACTTTACGGATTGAATGTAGAAACCGGTGAATATGAATATAAAGGTGAAAATAATCAGTATTTATCTGCTCAAACCTATTGGGAACAAGCTTCTAAAATAACGAGTGCATTTCTTTATGATGCATCTTATATTAAATTACGAGAAGTTTCAATTGGTTACGAGTTACCTTCAAAATTACTGAAAAAAACTCCGATTAGAAATATACATGTTGCCATAGTAGGAAGAAATTTGTGGACGCTCTACCAAAACACACCGTTTGGTATTGACCCTCAAGCTACCGCTTCAAGTGGTAATGATCAGGGTATTGAATCTGCATTTGCATTACCAGCTGCTTATTACGGACTTGACTTTAAAATTTCATTCTAAACAATAAAAGTTTAAATAAATGGAAAATATTTTTAAAATGAAAACTAAAAAAATTGTTTTATATCTGTTGATGAGTGTTTCTCTGATTGTATTATCAGGATGTACAGATGGATTTGAAGAGTTAAATACCAATCCACATGAATTTACGAAGGTGCAACCTGAAAATTTGATGGCGACCGCAGTAAAGAGATCCATGAGTAGTATTGCCAACATGAATGCTAAAATATATTGGCCTTATTCACATCAGGTTGCAATGCAAAGTGGTGACATGCCACGTTACGGATCAAGTTCATCCGACGTGAATAACTTTTGGACCGATTTTTACGGTACAATCTATTTGTTGAGAAACATCCAAAAAACATATAAAGATGATCCGAATTATGCAAATCGTGTCTTGATTGCACAAATATGGGAATGTTATTTGTATTACTTTGGTGCAACCACTTTTGGTGGCATGCCTTATACTGATGCTTGTCGTACCGATATCACCAGTATTCCATACGATACGGAAGAATTTATTTACAGTGATATTTTAAAACGACTTACCGAATCATTTAACGGGCTTGATCCGACAAAAGATAAATTTGGAACTGATCTTGTTTTTGCCGATGGAAGTATTGAAAAATGGAAAACATTTGCGAATACGCTTCGTTTGAAAATTGCCTTGGAAGTTCAAAATGCAGTGCCGGCTGATGCTGAATTGTATGGTAAAGAATCAGTTAGTAAAGAATCGTATTTAGTATCTTCAAATGTGCAGAATGTGTTTTTGAAATGGAATGGATCAACACTAAATGAAAATTCGGATTATTATACCAAATATGTTTATACACAGTCTGATGCATCCTCAAAACCAGCATACTCGCATTTGATGTTTGTATACCAACGATCGTACAAAGATCCTCGGATGACAAAATATGCTGATGTTGTCGGTGCAACATTTACATTTATTGATACTGTTTATTGGGACGAGAGTTTTACTGTTCGGGCTTCGGTTAAGTACGGCATTCCATATAATGGAAGACCAGTTTCACCTGCTAATACCTATGCAGGATTGGACGAAAGCAGTAGTCAGGTAAGTCAGACTAATCCGTTACGAATGTTATCTTCTACTCAATATTCACTTGTAAACAGTTCTTTTCTAAAAGCCGATGGGTCAATCAATGTGTTTTGGTATGCTGATGTGTGTTTCATGCAAGCAGAAGCAAAATTAATTGGTTGGGGTGGTTCAAAAACAGTAGAACAATATTACAATGCAGGAATTGATGCCTCATTTGAACAATATGGTCTGACAACTTCGCAGGCTGCAACATATCGCTCACAAAAAGGTGTTAAATGGAGTGTTGCACGTACAGATGCATTTCCGGATTATCTTAATTTGGTTAGTTCAAATATAAGTGCTGATCCGCTACATCAAATTATTGCACAACGTTGGATTGCAGGATATTTCCACGGCTCACATGATGCATGGTGCTATATTCGTCGAACCCGTTTACTTGATTTTCCACCACACATGAGCCCCGGGAATTTAATTTCAGGAGGTCAGGGAAAAATTGCAAACTTACCCGAAAGAATGCAATATCCACCTGATGAAGTCAAGTATAATGCAGTTGCCTATAATAAAGCTAGCCAAAACTTAGGTGCCGGCGGTGATATTTTACCAACTTATCTAAAAATTGCAAAGCCATATACTCGTAAATCTCAGGATCAGTTGTTGGCGTTAAAAATTCAATTTAACAACAAAGCATTCAGAAACTGGTATGCACGTGAGGGAAAAGATTATACAACGGTTGTTGATGATTTAGATCCCAAAGGAGTTCAATGGCTATTTATAGAAGCAGTAAATTAAGAAAAAACTATTTTCATGAAAAAGATTAAATTTTATTTGACAATTATAGGAGTTGTGTTATTATTTACTGCCTGTCAACCAGATGGTCCAACTATTGATGACCATTTCCTGAATTATCCAATTCCTGAATTTCAGACTGTAACTCAGGATTATTTGGTTGGGATTGAATACTTGTATAGTGTTTCAGGGTATGGGTCGAGTGATAAAGTCATTAAAATATTTGCCACACCTCCGATTGTTGGTAGATATTCAAGCGTTTTCAATAAAACAGCCGATAGTACTGAAAGAATTCTGGATGTTCATTTACGTTGGATTAATCAAGCTAAAATCGATTATGTATTGGTTTCATGCGGACCAAAAAACATGTCGGCATTACCACCAAGTTCAACATTTTCAAACGATTCGGCTAATCTAGAGAAGCTTATTTCATCTCCTGAAATTGGCAATTTGAAGTTTGCTTTAAAATATGATTTTGGAACTACTTTACTGGGATTAATTGCGCCGAGTGCTAAAGATAGCAGCATGATTATTGAAAAGAAAATGGCAGGATCTATTACTGCAGCAGATGCTATGATACAGGATTTTATTCAGAACTTATCTTTATTTTTCAACAATGATCGAATGTTGAAGGTAGACGGAAAGCCTGTGATATATACGCCAAATGCATATAGACTTTATAGCCGCAATTCCATTGCTTTTTATGCCCGGTTGAGGAAAGAAGTAAAGCAGGCAACAGGATTTGATTTGTTTATAATTGGACAACAGGAACGGTGGTCACCTCCGGCTCGTTATGAATTTTCATTAAAAAATACCGTAGATGCCATTTATCACGCCCGCTACGCGGAGATTGATGTGAATGATTTTAACAGAGTTTACGAATTTCATCCGTTGGTTGATCAAAACTGGAAATATTCGAAGAGTTGGTTTAACGCTTGGGGCACTGAATATGTACCCAATATTAGTCCGGGTTGGAATGCAAATCTGGGAAATGAAAATCCAATATCTCCTTACTATTTGCCTTATAATGCCAATAGTCCGACGTTTTTTAATAAATTTTGCACTGTTGCTAAATGGAATGCCGACAAGCACAATATGATTCTTATATCCTCCTGGAATTACTGGCAGTATGATTGCCAGATAGAACCGTCGGTTGGATACGGAACCACTTATCTTGATTTGGTAAAAAAACAATT
>JBBRHJ010000111.1:0-10698 GCA_038222885.1 Bacteroidales bacterium
TATTTGTGCCAACTTTGGTTTTAATGTGAAAGATAAGGTTCATTTGCTCGAAATAGATGAAACCATGGAACGTGGCTATCATTTGCTCGAATTGCTCAACAAAGAGTCGCAATTGCTCGAACTGAAAATGAACATTCAGAACAAAGCCAAAGAGGGAATCGATCAGCAACAGAGAGAATACTTCTTGCAGCAACAAATGAAAACCATTCAAAATGAATTAGGTGGTAACTCACCTGAAACGGATTTGGTTGATTTTAGAACTCGGGCTGATAAGAAGAAATGGAACGAAGCTACCAAGAAGATTTTTGACAAAGAACTTAAAAAATTAGAGCGTACAAGTCAACACTCGCCCGATTATTCTACTCAGATTAATTATATCGAAACGATGTTGGACTTGCCTTGGAATGAATATACTGAGGATAATTTCAATTTGAAAAATGCAAAAAAAGTACTTGATGCTGACCATTTTGGACTTGAAACTGTTAAGGATCGTATCCTTGAACATTTGGCAGTTTTGAAACTGAAAGGTGATATGAAATCGCCAATTATTTGTTTATATGGCCCTCCGGGAGTTGGAAAAACTTCGCTGGGTAAATCTATTGCAAGAGCATTGAATCGCAAATATATTCGTGTTTCGCTGGGTGGATTACACGATGAAGCTGAAATTAGAGGGCATCGCCGAACCTATATTGGTGCTATGCCTGGAAGAATTATGCAGAACATCCATAAAGCTGAATCGGCTAATCCGGTTTTTGTACTTGACGAAATCGACAAAGTAAATGCTGATTATAAAGGTGATCCATCTTCTGCCTTACTCGAAGTTCTTGATCCAGAGCAAAACACTGCTTTTCACGATAATTATTTAGATGTAGATTTCGATTTGTCGAAAGTGATGTTTGTGGCTACGGCTAATAACTTGAATAGTATTCCTCGTCCACTATTGGATCGTATGGAACTAATTGAAGTAAGTGGTTATACCCAGGAAGAAAAAGTAGAAATTGCACGTCGACATTTGGTAAGTAAAGAGTTGGAAAATCATGGACTAAAAGCTGATCAACTAACTTTGACAAAGCCAATTTTATCACAATTAATTGACTCATATACACGTGAATCCGGAGTTCGCGAACTCAATCGTCAGATAGCTTCATTGATGCGAAAGATTGCAAAATTGGTTGCTTCGAATGAGACTTATGAAGTGGAAGTAAGCCCAGAGGATTTAAAAAAATACCTTGGAGCAGCACGTTACAATAGAGATAAATATCAAGGCAACGAATATGCTGGCGTGGTTACAGGCTTGGCTTGGACGCAAGTTGGTGGTGAGATATTATTCATCGAATCGAGTCTCAGCAAAAGCAAATCGCCAAGACTTACCTTGACTGGTAATTTGGGAGATGTAATGAAAGAATCTGCCATGTTGGCATTGGAATATATAAAATCTCATGCAGCCAAATTGGATATCGATCCGCTTTTGTTTGACGATTGGAATGTACATGTGCATGTGCCCGAAGGAGCAATTCCGAAAGATGGTCCTTCGGCAGGAATTACGATGGTAACAGCTTTGGCTTCGGCTTTTACCAAGCGAAAAGTACGGAAAAACTTGGCTATGACTGGCGAAATAACGCTTCGTGGAAAAGTATTGCCAGTGGGCGGCATCAAAGAAAAAATTCTTGCTGCCAAACGTGCAGGTATTACCGATATTATTCTTTGTGTTGATAATCACAAAGATATTGAAGAAATTAAAGCTGTATACTTAAAAGGACTGAAATTTCATTTCGTGAGCGACATCATGGAAGTGTTGGAATTTGCATTGCTCAAAGAAAAAATAGCTTGATTTTTATATAAAAACTAATTTGAATACTTCCATGAAAATTAATAGAATTTTCTTTTTGTTCATATCACTCTCTATGTTTTTTAGTTCGTGCAAAACATCACAGCTTCAAATTGAGAAACCTAAGGAATCTTATATCCCGACACAGATAAAGCCTGCCATGTCGGAATTTCCACTTTCGATTCAAATAGATGTGGAGAAGCTTCAATCAGCTGTGAACAAAAAAATGACAGGCTTGATTTATGAGGGTAACAACCTGAATAATCAAGATTTAAGTGTGAAAATTTGGAAAGTCCAGGATTTCGATTTCAAAATTAACAACAATGTAATTGAATATAAAATTCCACTTAAATTGTGGACTCGTTTTGCATGGAAGTTTGAAAAGTTTGGTTTGTCGGTGAGTGACCACTACGAAGCAAATGGGAGCATAGCATTGAGTTATAAAACTACCATTAGCATAGATAAAAACTGGAATTTAGTGGCAAAAACTACTTCAACAGGTTTTCAATGGTTGGAAACTCCAAAAATAAATGTAATAGGAACTGATGTTCCAGTTACATCTGTTGCTAATATTGCCTTATCAAAAGGTAATCAGTTAATCACTAATCAGATAGATCAAGCATTAAGCCAAATGGTTGAACTGAAAAAATACGTCGACATGGCGTGGACACAAGCTCATCAACCCATTCAGGTTAACGAAGAAAATAATATATGGATTCGGGTTTCACCGAGCGAAGTTTATGTCTCACCTTTCACCTCAAAGGGATCTAATTTACTGCTTGGATTATCACTTTATGGCCAAGTTGAGTCATTTATGGGTTCGAAACCAGATAAATTGGCTGTAAAACCTTTACCTGATTTTAAAATGGTTCAGCGAGCAGCACAACAATTCAACTTAAATATTGCTGTTGATGTCACTTATGATAAAATTTCCGAAATGGCCAAGTCGCAACTTATTAACAAAACATTCACCGAAGGAAAGCGAACTATGACCATCACCGACTTGTCAATTTATGGGAGTGGAGGAAAGCCAGTTTTTGTTGCCGATGTAATTGGCTCACTGAAAGGACGAATTTATTTTACAGGGAATATGGTTTACAATGCTGAAAAAAAATCAGTAGATATTCAAAATCCTGAATTTGATATGAAAACTAAAAGTGCGTTGGTTAAATCTGCCAATTGGTTGTTGCATGGTTTCATTCTCAATAAATTAACGCCATATCTTAGCTATCCTGTTCAGCAGGATTTAGACGACATGAAATCTGAAGCAAATAAAATGTTGAAGAATTACCTTATCATGGATGGAGTTTCGATGGAAGGAAATTTGAATAATATAATAGTTACTGGTTTAGATTTAGTGCCTGGAGCTGTTCGTATTAGCACCAATTTAAGGGGAAATCTGGCAATAAAGATTGATGAATTAAAGTTTTAAAAAATATTTTTAAAAAATATTCAAAGAAATTCTTTGTTTATGAAAAAAACGTTTATTTTTACCAAAAATTTCGTAAGTAAATCAACCCTTTAAATTTTAAAAATTATGTCAGTAAACAAAGTGATTTTAGTTGGAAATGTGGGTAAAGATCCCGAAGTGCGTTATTTAGATAAAGATGTGGCAGTAGCCAATTTTCCATTGGCAACCTCCGATCGGGCAATTACACTTCAAAATGGAACTCAGATTCCTGAACGTACCGAATGGCACAATATTGTAGCCTGGAGAGGTTTGGCAACCTTAGCTGAAAAGTATATCAAGAAAGGTAGTCAGATTTATGTGGAAGGAAAATTGCAGACACGAACTTATGAAAAAGATGGTGTAAAACGCTATTTTACAGAGATATACGCCGAAAACATTCAATTATTGGGTAAAAAACCAGAATCAGGAGAAGTACATACCCCACAGGCCGGACAACCTACTGAAATGCCTGCACCGCCTCCAGTTGCCGAAGACGATTTACCATTTTAAATAAAATATTACAAAACCGCTTTGATTGAAAAATAGAGCGGTTTTTTTAGCATTTACAAGAAACTTTAAGTACAATGATCAAGATAAAAGACAGTCAATTGAATATAGCTGGAGAAGAAGGAATGGATGAATTTCTACAAGTATTTATCTATGCTTATTTAGATGATTTGGGTGGTGGCTTAACACTCGAAAATATGAATCAGCTCAACTCAATGCAGCACACTTTGCTAGCATGGCACTTCTTCAGTACTGAAATGCGTGAGGGTGGTTTTGTACAATTAATTCAGAATGGCTATGGTGCTTATATCTTCGACAATCCTTTTGCAAAAGCCATCAAGCAATTTGGTGCCGTGGACTTGGGGAAATTAATATATAAAGCCAAGGTAATTTACGATGCTAATAGAACTGAGCTTGAACGTGAAACCACCGAAGAAGAATTCAATGCTTTGTATGTCGATTTTGAAGTTTTCGATGATTTAGAAGAAGCATATTTTGATATGGAAGAGGAACAGACTGCTTTGATTGCAGCTTATGTCGACGAACATATCAATGATTTTGCTGAAATAGAAAAGTAACTGAGTGTTGCTTTTTTCAGCTATTATAAACGGTGATTGAATCTGCATTTGTAGAATTAATCACCGTTTAAATAATTCTTAAATTCCTTTCGTAAAATAGGAAATACCAAACAGTACTTACAATCGGAATACAAAAAACAGCAAATGAAAAGCACAGTACTGGGATATTAGTTATCCAAGTTATAAGTTCATGAAACCAGCCCGTCCCCATTCCAAACAAGAAGGCAATAAGCAAACCTAAAGAACCTGTAAGCAAAATTATCCAATTGTGATTTTTCTGTTTTTTTGTTTCGGGTAATTTACGAAAAACCCTCTCCGAAAAACCATTGTCGTCTATTTCGTGCAAGTTATCAAGCATGAAGTTTCTGATTAGCAAATCTTTATCTTTTGTTTCCATATCCATTTTCGCCAAGATAATTAATCAATTTTTCTTTCCCTCTTAGTATATAAGTTTTGACCGTTCCGAGCGGACAATTCATTATTTTCGCAATATCTGTATGCGACTTGTCTTCCATATAATGTAATAGTATTGCCATTTGTTCTTCTTTACGAAGTAATTTTAATGCGTTATACAAATCCATTTTCTCGGCCGAAAACGTGTTGCTAACCTGATGGTCTGAATCTAATTCAAATTCATTGATATCCTCAAAATGCTTCTTTGTACGAAAAGCATCATAATAAACATTGTAAGCAATGCGAAACAGCCATGTCGAAAAGCTAGACAAACCTTTGAAAGACTTGATATTAAGATAAGCTTTGATAAATGTATCCTGAGCCAGATCATCACTTTGCAAGGAATCGCCCATCGTCAGATTCAAAAAGAACCGACGAATGGACGATTGGTATTTGCAAGTTAACTTATCGAATGCTGATTTATCATCAAACAAAGCTACTCTTGTTACCCAGCGGATATCATCCGTTTTGCTCATCGTTTTTCTTTGGTTTATCGAGCAAATGTACCAATAAATATCCAATTCCAAGGAAAGCCAAGAATATCCCCGCCATTATTGCTATATTATTTTGTAAAAAAATATAAAGCGAAATAAAGCCGAATCCTATGGCTAACAAAATGATTCCTGTTTTCAGGTTTGACGAATTTTTCACTTTCTTAGGTGAATCGAAAAAATGATCAGGAATAGCTTGTCCCATTTCGAGTGATTTCAGATACAGTGAGTGTTTCAGTTCAGATTCACGATTGCGAAGAATGCCAATAATGATTATAATAAGTATTATAGACAAAAAAGGAATCATAACAATCATCACAATTGCGAAGGCGTTGAGTGGCATATCTATTTTGCCTCGTGCTTCAATTTCTTGTTGTTGAACTTGAATTTCGTTCCGTTTCAACTCCATAATTTGTTCGGCTGACAGTTTCGAGAACAGGATAGAATCCTTTCTTTGCGCTTGAATTGCTTTGTTATTCTGGATGATTTCTTGTTTTAGGCTGTCAATATCGATGGCCGCTCTAATTGGTTGAAATGCTGTAAAAAGTACAATAATGAATGATAATAATCCAATTCGTTTCATAATAATTTTTCTTTTTTGAGGTGATTTTAAAATTGTTTATCTATTAGACGGAATGAAACATAGTTTTAGATTTAGCTGAAGTGATTTTTTCTATAAATTTTCTCCCTAAATCTATCAAGTTGAACTTAAAGTTTTGTTCTGTAATTGTTTGGCTGATTTTACTATTTTCATTAGAATATCATAAAATTCAATATTTCCTGCTTTTCCTAAAATAAATCCTTACATTTGCATTTCAGTAGTAACACTTATTAATTGAAATAAATATACTATAAAGGATATGCAGTCGAAAAATATAGCCAACCAAGAATTAAGGAAAAGAGCACGAAGTTTTCGATACGCTTGGCAGGGAATTGTTGCCTCATTTCGGAGTGAAGCAAACTTGAAAATTCATCTGATTATTGCTTCCTTAGTCATAATCTGTGGCTTCCTTTTTCATATTTCTATTCAGGAATGGCTTATTTGTATGCTAAGTTTTGGGCTGGTTATTAGCATGGAATTAATGAATACTGTAGCAGAAACATTGGTCGATTTAATCTCGCCAGAGCAACATCCATTAGCTGGAAAGGCCAAAGATATAGCAGCAGGAGCTGTTTTGGTAAGTGCGGTTTTTGCAGCCATTGCCGGATTAATCATTTTTGTACCCAAAGCTTGGCTGTTGATTGTAAATTTATAAATTTTTGATTGTCCACAAAGTATGAGAAACCCTTTTCGTGAACTTATAAACCTCATATACCCAAATTTATGCTTAATTTGTGCTGAATCCTTGTTGAGGAACGAAAAGCAAATCTGTTTGTCTTGTATTCAGCAAATACCACGCACCAATTTTCATTTGGTAGCAGACAATCCCGTAGAAAGGAAATTCTGGGGCAAAGTACCAATATTCAGAGGAACTTCGTTTTATTTTTTCCAAAAAGGCTCTCCATTTCAGAAATTACTCCATGAATTAAAGTACAAAGACAATCATGATATAGGCGTCATTATGGGGCAATATGCTGCTGTCGATTTGCTCCAAGCAGATGATTTCAAGTCGGTAGAAATAATCATTCCATTGCCACTTCATCCCAAAAAGCTAATTTTGAGGGGCTATAATCAGAGTGAATTGATTGCCAAAGGCTTAGCTACGATTATGGAAGTGCCCATTGACACTACTACTTTGATTCGAACAAAGGAAAATACGACTCAAACTAAAAAGTCAGTTTTTGAGCGTTTTGAAAATACGCAGGGAATTTTTGACCTAACTGATACAAAAATTCTGGAAGGAAAGCATGTTTTATTGGTGGATGATGTATTAACAACTGGCTCAACGATTGAGGCAGCCGTAGTGGCTTTGATGCAGATAAAGGACATTAAAATCAGCATATTTACCCTGGCAATTGCTTGATAATAAACGAGAAACCCATATTATTTCTATGATGAAAAAATATGGGTTTTTTAAATATTATTGAATTTGATTTTAGAATCGCCAACCTAAGCGAAACTCTCCTCTTACAATATTATAGCTTGATTTGAAATAATCCATAGCACTTATTTGTATGGAAGTTTGGAAACCACATTTTGCCTGATAGTGCAAACCAACAGGTACTTCGAGATACGAAAAATCGCCATTAACGCCATAAAGCAGACCAACATAAGGCGAAAAACCGCTTAAATTATTGCGATTTGCAGTGAAATACCTAATCCCAGTTGAAGTATAAGTATCATTTCCGTCCTTTCCTACATTTAAAACTAAGTTTAAATTGGGATTTAAAAAATAATCTGCTCCAAAACTAAAAAAACCTCCATCTTCTACAAATTTTGAAATACCCGCTTCCATTCCGAAACGCTTTTGCATGTGCGGATTTTGATAGCCCAAATTGTCTATCATTCCGTTAGAATATTCAATTTTTTTTAACTTATTGAGTCTGGTTTTAAATATCGTAAATTGCTCATTATCAGCTAATACATACTTAATTGCATAATCAGTTTTTTCAGTGATTTTTACTGATATAACTTCATTGTTCAAAGTGGTAATTTTGTCTTGGGCAAACAGAATACCGAAATTTAAAAATGAGAAAATGACGATAAACAATAATTTTTTCATTGCAGAATTATTTTAATTTTAAGTGTTGATTGATAGAAGTTTGAAAAAAAAATTTTTTATTTTAAATCAAGCAGCAAATATACAATAAATTAACAATAAAAACCGTTTTATAGGAATAAAAAAAATTTTTTATGTGAATACAAAAACAGCATTGAAATCAGATATTTACCTTTAATCCTGTATTGAAATAAGTATTTGGCATAGGATAACCATAGTTTATTTCGTATTGCTGATTGAGCAAATTATTACCCATTACAAATACATTCAGCCATTTAAGTGCTTGAACCGAAACGCGAGCATTGACCAAAGTGTAACTTTCGCTGATTGGAGATGGTGTGATTCTGCTGTAAAGTCCGCTTACTTGCTGGGCCGAAATATTGAAATTCCATGTTTTATACGCCCAATTCAGACTCAGGTTGGCATGATGGCGTGGAGCAGCTAACAAAATCTTATCGGCATCTACAAAACTGTAATTCCCTTGCAGCATAATTCCTTTTGTAATATCGTATTTACCTGAAAATTCAATTCCTTTATTCGTGAAAGTTCCGATATTCTGACGCATGCTAACAAGTGGGGGAACAATTTGTATTAAATTCTCACCGTTTATTAAAAATGCTGTCAATTCTATTTGTAATTTATTTTCAAGTAATGATTGCAGCCAACTCAGTTCATAATTTAAAACACGTTCAGGTTTTAAATCAGGATTGGGTGCATAAAGGAACATTTCCATCACAGTCGGACTGCGGAATCCTTTCGATGCCGATGCTTTAAATGAAGTGCTGTTGTTTTGAACGTATGAAACACCAACCATCGGAATCAATTCATTGCCATATTCTGAATTATTTTCGAGTCGCAACCCAGCATTTACACTCAACTTATTGAAAAGTTGTTGGCGAGTGTAGGCATAAACTGCCAATTCATTGACAGTCTTTAATTTATTGGCAGCTAAACCACGGTTTGCAGTACCACCATATTGTTTTAGGTCAGTTCCTACGGTCAAACTATTATTGTTCCAAAAATTGAAAGTTTCATAAAGCATGATACCACTATTTCGGTCGGTCGACTGAAAACCATCGGACAAAATATGCTCTCCAAAATTGTGGTAAAACTTAAACGAACCATCTGCCTTTTCAAATTTATTATCTAACGAAATTGCCGCTTTCCCACGTGTGATATCAATATTAAAGAGCCTAGGAGTTTGTATAGGTCCATTGTCGTTGGCATCGTATTGTGCTAAACTTACATCTGCCTGCACACTAAAGTTTGAATTAATAGCGTAACCCGTTTTGAAATAGCCATTTGAAATCTGAAAATCAGTATTTGGTCTAATCCCATCGGTTCTATCGTGATTGGCAGAGGCGAATAAATTCAACTTGTTTTTCTTAAATCCAATAGTTCCAGAATACTTTTGTGTGTTGTATGATCCGTATGCAGCACCAAAGTTGAGTTTTACTCCATCTGTTTGTTGCTTTTTAGTGATTAAATTAATAACACCACTCATGGCATTCGATCCATACAATATAGAGGCTGGGCCACGAATAACTTCCACTTTCTCAATATCGGATGCAACATAAGCGTCAGGAAGTGGATGTCCAAAAATCCCCTGATATTGTGGATGACCGTCAATAAGAACCAAAACGCTGGTATTAGGAGCACTACTGATGCCGCGCATAGAAATAGACCCTGAACCACCTGTGCCAACTCCGAAGCCTAGCAAACTACGCTCAGTCACAAAAAATCCAGGCACAAAACTGTTCATTGAACTTAGAACATTCACTTGTCCGTTGTTCTCCAACTCACGACTACTAATTTGTGAAACCGACAAAGGTATTAACTTACGAGAAATTTCTGTTTTGGAACCGGTTACAACTAATTCAGACAATCTAACGCTATCGTTAACTTGTTGTTGTGAAAACAAAGTGAGTGAAAGGAGGAAAGATGAAATTGAGAGGAGAAATTTGTTGGAAGTCATAATAAAATAGGATTATAATTCAGTGTGCTGGGTGCGAATTATGTAAGTAGTTTTGAAAATTATTGTCATAGATAACGGTTATTGAAACGAAGTATTGATAGGAATTGTTCTATCAAATAACGACAAAACAGGCTTCTAACGCTGCATCCATAACTTGTTGTAAAGTTACAACAATATTTATTAGTACATAAAGCCTTGTCAATCAGAGATAAAAACCATGATAAATCTATTTGTAAAAAGATTAATCTATTTCTACTTGTTTTGTATTGAAAAAGCAGTATCTTTGCACTCACAAAATATCGCGGAGTGGAGCAGTGGTAGCTCGTTGGGCTCATAACCCAAAGGTCGTTCGTTCGAGTCGGGCCTCCGCAACTAAGGAAAAAGGAAATGTATAATACATTTCCTTTTTTTTTGTCGAAAAATCTCGCATAATCTCAAAAAAAAAATAACAGGACAAATAAAAAGCCCCTAACTTAAAGTCAAGGGCTTTTTATAATGTCTTTTTTAATTGAATTATTTTTTGCTTTCTATGCGTTTTGCATAACGAGTCATAAATTTATCAACACGACCAGCTGTATCTACTAATTTCGATTTGCCAGTATAGAATGGATGTGATGAACTCGAAATTTCCATTTTAACGATAGGGTAAGTTACGCCATCAATTTCGATAGTTTCTCTGGTATTAACTGTTGAACGTGAAAAAAAGGTATCGCCATTCGACATATCTTTAAATACCACGGTGCGATAGTTTTCGGG
>JBBRHJ010000112.1:0-10694 GCA_038222885.1 Bacteroidales bacterium
GAATTGTATATTCGCAAAACGAACACTTTATCGGAACTAAAACAATTGACTTGAATTTAGCAAAAGGTGTCTATTTTGTAAAACTGACCGGCAATGTGCCATTCGAAATTCAAAAACTGATTGTTGAGTAAATTACGAAAACCCCACTATATTTAAGCGATTTGAAACGAGTTGAAGGAAAGTTTCCAACATCATTGGGCGTGATATGCGTAAGACAAGAACGCATGGCAAATGGCAGTATTAAATCGACTGTTAAAGTTCCGAAAGGAATCAGTTACAAATTAGAAGGTAATTAATTGCAAATTTCGACAGGTACAAACATAAAATATTAAATAAATGAGAACTAACAAATTGAATATTTTCAAAAAACAAAGCCTGTTTTTTAGGATAAATATATATATACTTTTCAGCCTATTTCCTTTTGTTTTATCGGCTTCGAATACTATAGATTTACTTGAAGGAGGATTCAAGTATCCTGCCGATTCGATTCAAACCAGCATATATTGGTATTGGCTTTCGGATAATATTTCGGAAGAGGGTGTTGTAAAAGACCTTTACTCAATGAAAAAAGCAGGTATCGACCGTGCATTTATTGGTAATATCGGATTGACTGATGTACCGTATGGTAAAGTGAAAATACTGAGTGAGGGATGGTGGAAGATACTTCATGTAGCATTGAAAACTGCTACAAAACTAAATATTGATATTGGAATTTTTAATTCGCCGGGCTGGAGTCAGTCGGGCGGCCCTTGGATTAAGCCAGGTGAAGCAATGCGCTATTTAACCTCATCTGAAATTCATGTAAAAGGACCATTAAAATTGAGTCAGAAATTAAAAAAACCAATTGCCATTTTTCAAGATGTAAAAGTAATAGCCTATCCCGAACCTAAGGACAATCAATTGGTGTTGAATACAAAAAATGGAGAAGTAAGTTCATTTCCACTTGTTTCAGATATCTCGAAGATTAGTGATGGAGATTTAAAAACAGGCATCAGTTTACCAACATTAGAAGAATTTACGATAAATTTCGAAGCAGATAAACCTTTCACAGCAAGGAGTTTAGAATTATGGACTACCGAAACTCCGATGTCCGGAACTGCAAAGTTTCAGGCAAAAGACTCAAAAGGTGAATATATTACACTCTCTGAATTTAAAATAGACAGATATAATCCTGCCTTAGCCGTAGGATTTATACCTTATGCCCCGATAGTGATTTCTTTTCCAACCATTGTTTCGAAGGATTTTCGACTTGTAATCAAAAGTTCGTTAGAAAATAGTGGATTGGCGGAAATAGCACTTTCTGCTGCACCCAAAGTAGAGCGATTTAGCGAGAAAACATTGGCAAAAATGTTTCAAACTCCATTTCCCTATTGGAATGAGTATCAATGGGCATCTCAAGCCGAAGTTGATGATAAAGCCACAGCAGTTGATGCATCGAAGGTTATTGACATTTCAAAATTTCTTACTGCTGACGGTACATTAAACTGGAATGTACCCGAAGGAGAATGGATTATTTCGCGTACAGGTATGACCCCAACCGGCGTTGTAAATAGTCCGGCTTCGCCCGAAGCAACCGGATATGAAACCGACAAAATGAGTAAAACGCATATTGAAAAACATTTTTATGGTCATATTGGAGAAATTTTGAAACGAATACCAGAAGCAGATCGAAAAAGTTTTAAAATTGTAGTTGCAGATAGCTATGAAACCGGAAGTCAAAATTTTACGGATGGATTTTTAGAATTATTCGAGAAAAAATATGGTTACAGTGCACTTCCTTTTCTTCCTGTTTATCAAGGTAGGGTTGTAAATAGTCAAATGGAGTCGGATCGGTTTCTATGGGATATGCGTCGCATGGTTGCCGATAAAGTAGCTTATGATTATGTGGGTGGACTGAGAGATGTAAGTCATAAAAACGGCTTGACAATTTGGTTGGAAAATTATGGTCACTGGGGTTATCCCGGTGAATTTCTAATGTATGGAGGTCAGTCGGACGAAATTGGGGGTGAGTTTTGGAGTGAAGGCGATTTAGGAAATATCGAATGTAGAGCAGCCACTTCATGTGCTCATATATATGGAAAAAACAAAATATCGGCTGAATCATTTACCTGTGGTGGCAATGCATTTGCTCGTTATCCGGCAACTATTAAACAACGAGGTGACCGTTTTTTTGCAGAAGGAATAAATAACACCTTGCTTCATGTATATATTACACAACCGTATGAAGATAAAAATCCGGGAATTAATACAGGCTTTGGGACTGAATTCAACCGAAAAAACACTTGGTTTTCACAACTGAATGTATTTACTCAATACCTGAAAAGAACAAATTTTATGCTTCAACAAGGATTAAATGTCGCTGATGTAGCCTATTTTATTGGTGAAGATACACCAAAAATGACAGGAATAGCCGATCCAACTCTTCCTGTAGGTTATCAGTTTGATTATATAAACGCTGAAGTGATTGAAGAATCGATGACGGTTAAAAATGGATTGCTAACCTTGCCTCACGGGACACAATATCGCATGTTAGTTTTACCAAAATTAGAAACAATGCGACCTGAATTACTTTCAAAGATTAAGCAGTTGGTTTATGATGGTGCAATTGTATTAGGACCTATGCCTAAACGTTCGCCAAGTTTACAAAATCAACCTATGGCAGACCAACAAGTTCAGGCAATGGCGAAAGAACTTTGGGGAAATGTGGATGGAGTGAACGTAAAATCACGCAAAGTCGGAAAAGGAATGATTTTGAATGGGTTGGATATGAAGCAAGCTTTTGCAATGATTAACTGTGTGCCCGATTGTAAATTACCCGAAGATAATTCCATACATTACGGACATCGAACTCTAGGGGATGATGAAATATATTTTATAACGAACCAAACGAATGAAACTGAATTGGTTACGCCTGAATTTAGAGTACTCGGGTTGCAACCCGAGCTCTGGGAAGCCACTACCGGAAGCATTCGCTCGCTTCCTGCTTACAGTCAAAATGGTAATTCAACTACAGTACCATTAAAATTAGCACCGAATGAGAGCGTGTTTATCGTGTTTAGAAATGCAACCGATAAACCAGCAGTCAATACTTTAGAAGCCAATTATCCGACACCTGTTCTACTCAATGATTTTCAAGATTCCTGGACAGTGCAATTCGATGCCAGCCAACGGGGGCCAGTAATTCCTGTTATATTCAAAATACTAATGGATTGGACAAGTTCAACCAATGATAGTATAAAATATTATTCAGGAACAGCCATTTACAGTAATCAGTTCAAGATAAAGAAAGTGGCCAAAGGACAAAAAGTATTCATTAGTTTAGGAACTGTTACGGCTATGGCAAAAATTTATATCAATGACATTTATGCTGGTGGACTTTGGACAGCACCTTACAAGCTTGACATTACAAAATTTGTAAAGAAAGGAGAGAATTCGTTGAAAATTGAAGTAGTGAATACCTGGGTAAATCGCATAATAGGTGATTCAAAACTTCCTGAAGAGCAGAGGAAGACTTGGTGTCCTACGAATTTATACACACCACTAAGTCCATTGCAGAAATCAGGTTTAATTGGACCGGTAAGTATTAGTGCTGTTAAATATTAAAATTAAAAACCAACAAAATAATCTCAATAAATACTAATATAAATTAAAATGAATATAATGAAGAAATTAGAGTCCTATCTACTTACAATTGCATTAATTGCAATTTGTTTTACATTAAATGCCCAACAAGCTAAAATTCTTTCAATAAAAGGTATGTGGGATTATAAATTTGATTCCACTAATGTTGGGATATCCAATAAATGGTATACAAAAGACATCCAATCTGAAGGAAAGGTAGAGTTGCCCGGAACAACTGATTCCAGAGGTATTGGTCCACTTAACAAAGAAACGTCGGAATATCACCTGAACCGTGCTTATAAGTACAGGGGTGCTTTATGGTATGAAACAACAGTAACCATTCCTAAGTCGTGGGGGGGCATGGCAATTACCCTTAATTTGGAGCGGGTGCAGTGGGAATCTCAGGTATGGATTGATGGTGAATTTGCAGGAATGCAGGAAAGCCTTAGTGTGCCTCATCGTTATGATTTGACGAAGTTGATCTCGCCTGGGAAGCACCGGATTACAATTCGTGTTGACAACCGTCTTAAATATGTTATCTATCATTCACTCGGCGATTGGGTTTTTACTCATGCCATTTCTGATGAAACCCAGGGGAATTGGAATGGAATCATAGGGCGCATGGAACTTCAGTCGAAAGCTCTTGTTTCAGTTGAATATATTCGCGTGACAACCACTGATGATAATTTGAAAGCAATTGCAACCGTTGGCATTAATAACCGGTCAGAGAAATCTTCTGAAGTAACCCTCAAGGCCAATGTTAAATCCGCCGGAAGCACTGAAATAACAGTTAAAATACATGTTGATGCTGGCATTAGCACTCATCAAATTGAAATACCATTAAAGGCAAATGCGCAGAAATGGGATGAATTCAATCCAGTTATGCAAACCATGAAAGTGGGGTTATTGAATGGCAAAGAAATACAGTACGATTCCACAGAGTTTGGTTTATTTACCTTTAAATCAGATAAAAGGCATTTTATAATGAACGATCGCAAACTTTTTTTGCGGGGGAATCTCGAATGTGCAATTTGGCCACTTACTGGTCACCCGCCAATGGAATCGAAAGATGGCTGGGATCAGCTCATGGCTACCTTAAAAGAATATGGTATGAATCATATCCGCTTTCATTCCTACTGTCCGCCCGAAGCAGCATTTCAAGCAGCAGATAGGGCAGGTATTATCTTTCAGGTAGAACTGCCCCTATGGGATGGCTGGGGTAATATTGGCAATGATTCGTTAAGATGTCGTTTCCTTAAAGCAGAGGCATTCCGAATTCTGGATTGCTATGGCAACCATCCAAGTTTCAGGTTGTTTTCGATGGGAAACGAACTTGGGGGTAAAGATGACCCATGGTTAATGAATTTGGTCAGGTCTTTGCAGAAATATGATTCGAGGCGATTCTATTCATCCACCACGCACCCCATGTTTACAACTTCATCCGATGATTATTTCATTGCGGCCAATAACGCCAAAGGTGCGATACGCGGCAGTTTAACTAAACCTAATGAACGTCCGAGATTTGACGACAATTATTCTGTTAATATGACAGATGTTGACCGCCCCACAATTGTACATGAATTCGGTCAATACAGTATGTTTTTCAACCCTAAAGAAATCAGCAAATATACTGGTTGTATGAAGCCCCGCAACCTAGAGATGATGCGAGATAAGATGATAAAGAATGGTATTTACGATATGGCTGGGGCATTTTTGAATTCGTCAGCAAAATTTCAGTTATCGCTTTACAAACGCGAGTTAGAACAAATACTGTCAACTCCTGAGTTAGCCGGATGTCAGGCACTCGGATTGCAGGATTTTAGCGGACAGGGAACGACGATGTGTGGAGTTCTTGATGCTTTTTGGCAACCAAAAGGAGTAGTACAAGCAGAGTCATGGCGGCAATTTTGTTCTCCAACTGTAATGCTGGCAAGATTTGCTCAAGCTGTTCATAAACAGTCTGATACTCTTTTTGCAAAAATACAAATAGCACATTATGGCAGAACAAATCTAGAGAACGCAGTTGTTAAATGGGAAGTGCTGGTTGATTTGAAAGTTATTGCATTTGGTTCATTTCCTGCAATGAATATTCCAACAGGAGCATTAACCACAATTGGGAGTATCAGTCAAGCATTTAAAGGACTCACTATCGTACCGGCCCAACTTCAGTTACACACTTTTATTGAAAATACAACGATTGCAAATAATTGGGATTTGTGGCTGTATCCAGATGATGTAAAACCAACTCCTCCGGAAAAAGTTATGGTTTTCACCCAATGGGATGATAAGTGCAAGGAAGCTTTATCAAATGGGGCAAAAGTTATTCTTTTCCCTAATGAAAACTCTTTGGCAAATGCTTTTCCTGTAAGATGGTATCCGGTATCTTGGAATTTGCACCTTTTTCCAGGTCAACCATCATCAATTGGAATTTATCTTGACCCAACTCATGCACTTTTTTCTGAGTTTCCGACAAACAGCTATTGCGATATACAATGGCAGCAGTTGTTGGATGGGAAAGTTCAGGGAATTAACCTTACTGGCAGTTCAATAAAACCTATTGTGTGGGCGATTGATGATTTTCATTCTAATTTTCAGAAAAAATTGGCTGTGGTTTTCGAAGCGAAAGTTGGTCCCGGAAGATTATTTGTATCAACATTAAGTATATCTCCCCAAAAACAGGTTTTTCCTGAGGTCAGACAATATTTAAAATCTGTTTATGATTATATTGGTTCAGATAATTTTGACCCAATTCAATCTCTTTTAATCTCACAACTTGACAGTATTTTAAAAATAGAGTCTCTTATACCTAGCAGTATCGATGCGCCAAATGACTTAGACAAGGCAAAGCTTTATGTGCATGCAGCAGCGTTATCACCCAAAGGTTATTCTTCAACTGAAAAGAAATATGATAAAATCATATGCCAGCAACCCGGTTTTGACTATTCAGTAAAGTATAACACTGGTTGGAAAGATGATGTTGAATCGGCGTGGGTGGGTAATACAATTGCAGTTACGATTGAAGTTCCAAATGGATTCAAAGGAAAAATGGCTGTCTTTTTTTATGATTGGAATATGCAAAACCGAGACGGGCAACTATTTTTTAATGGGCAGGACAATTCAAAAATTGGTACACATGGAGAAGGGCGATGGATTTTGCTCAACATTGATGGAACCCAAAAAACCTATACGCTGCGGGCCGACCTCCTGTCGGGTGTTAACCTAATGATCACAAAACTTGCTGTGTTAAAGGACAAATAGTTTTTACTGTTATATTGAAATAAATTTGATAGATAAAATAATTAAGTAATTAGAATATAATACATTATGTTCTAATTACTTAAAATGAGATAACTAAATATTATACAAAGGTAGTAGTCCTGGACTTGCTTCCTTTCAGGTATCTTTTGACAATCCGTAACCAGAAAATTGAAGAAAATCCTGAACAGGAACATTTAAATTGTAAATACTTGTGTGAATCGATTGATGATTTAAAACTGCCTGTTGAACAACGAAAAACTTGGCTAATCTTAAATCCATATACCGCAAACAACTCACTACAAGCTTCCAGTTTGTGTGATCTCGTGAAAGTGCTGAATGCCAATTATTAAAAAAATTATTAATTAAATAAAATGCAGACAAAACCGAATTACAAATACCTTACATTGCTATGGATACTTGTAGAATTTTTAATTATTAATCATGTTTACGCCACAAGTCATATGCCAAAAGAAAATCTAACTCAAAAACTATTTTGGTCAAACAATGAGATAGCACCAGTGGATACTCATACAGGTTTTAGAGGCATATTCTCACTCACTAAGTCTTCCAATCTGGAACTTCAAATTTCAGGAGCTTCATGGTACGTGATTTGGCTTGATGGCAAATATTATTACGAAGGACCAAATCGTTACAATCCAGAATTTCCTGAATATCAAAAGAATGAAATGACTATTAATGCAGGCAAACACTGCATAGCTATTCAAGTACATTACGAAGGTGTGGATACAAGAATACTGAAAGCCATTCAGCCATTTTTGTTGTGTAAAATTTTTGACCAGGAGCAAGAAATAAATATTGATTGGAAATGTTCACAACTTAATGGGTATGATACGAAATTGAAACGCATTAACGCACAATTGGGTTGGGTAGAATGGGTTGACACTAGAAAACTTGCTCTCGACTGGCAAAAACCTAAATTTAATGATTCAACTTGGAAATCTCCTGTTAGCGTTAATCGACTAGTTGGAACTTTCACGGCTTCGGCAATTTCAAATGTGAAGTCCACTGAGATAGAACCATTATTGATAGCAGAAGGCAAGTTGGCTGAAATTTATGGTTACGAAAAAGACAACATTTCGGCTCGGTTCTTTTTACGTGATCTAGAATGTACAAAAAATCTACCACAGGGAATCTGGCGTCGTTACGACTTAGGTCGGGTTCGACTATCGAGGCCAAAATTTATTCTGAATCTTCCCGCAGGTGCAATTGTTGAATTTGCATACAGCGAACAACTTCAACACGGCAGAGTTTCTCCTTGGATTACATTGTCAACAAGTGATTCTTACAACCTGGATCATTTTGTGGCAAGTGGAGGTGTTCAGGAGTTTTTTCCGCTTACACCAAAAGGAGGTCGATTCATGGAAATTCATATCCTTGCTTCACCCGAAAAAATTCAATTTATTTCTGAAAAAGTGTTGGATAGATCTTACTACAATGCTGAACAGGGTAGTTTTACATCCAATGACATATTGCTAAATAAAATTTGGCAAGTAGGTATCAATACTTATTTATCATGTGCCGAGGATGCACTTGTTGACAATCCTACCCGCGAAAGGGGGCAATGGTTAGGCGATGTGGGAATAGTGGGAGAACAAATTGGTTCAGTAGGTTTTTCTGATTTGAAAATTGTTCGTCGGGGTTTGGTGCAATTTGCACAAAGCGCAAGAGCCGATGGAATGGTTTCAGGTCTTTGTCCTGGTGGGAGTGTTTATCTGTCGTCGTATGCTGCGCAATGGGTTCCGGCCTGCTTAGAGTATTGGCGCATAACAGCCGACAAAACAATTCTGGAGGAATTATATCCTGCTGCAGAAAAAAACATGGAAGCTTTTGAGAAATTTTTGAGTAAGGATGGTATTAGCAAAGATGCGGGCTGGGCTTTTATCGATTGGGGTTACGTTCCGAACGATGGATCTACTGATATGGGTCTTAACCTTCATTGTTATTTTGCCTTTCAAAGTATGGAAAAATGGGCGACAGCTCTTGGTAAGAAAGACAAAGCATCTAAATACAATCAGTTATCACAAAAACTCGGAAAAATTATTGCGGATTATTTCAGTTCTAATCGTACTACTACCGGTTATGATTTCGAAAAGATAGGCTATCATCGAACAGTACTAGGGATTATTAACGGATTTATTCCTACTGAAAATCAAAAAGTAGCAGTTTCGTTCTTAAAAAAGCACATCCTGAATTGTTTCCCTAATAACCCCAATGCACCGCGGTTAAGCGATCCTGACGCAAATAATCCTCAATTGATTACACCTTATTTTGCTCATTATGCATTTCCGGTCCTAGTTAATAATGGAGAAATTGATTTTGTACTTGATCAATACCGCAAATGCTGGGGTTGGGCATTGGAGGACAACAGAACTACCTGGCTGGAAGTATTTGATACACGATGGACACATTGTCATCTATGGTCGGGTTGCCCTACCTGGCAGCTCTCACGCTATGTTTTAGGTATGCAATCACGTTTTGATATCGAAAAAAATCGTTTTGACTTTGACCTGAAAGCTTGTTCATTGGAGCATGCCGAAGGAGATATCCCACTACCAAGTGGAAATTCGGTACATGTAAAATGGATAAAAAATAGCGGTAATCTTAGTTACGAATTAAGCACCGTAGAGCCAATAACAATCAGTATTCCAAGAGGATTATTGGCATCAAAAAAAGGTGTATTTAAGGTAAATGAAAAAATAAGCTTCACAATACCATTATCAAAAGTTGCAAAGTAATAGAATTTGAATCTAATTCAGAATAAATTAGTCGTTCCTTACAAGCTATACATGCTTTTGATTATCAACATAATAATATTAAAGAAGCATGTGTATAATTGCAATATTTTGTATAGAATTTAAAATCAGGTAAATTCAAAATTGAAATCAGCTTTCAATTAAATAAACATAAAAATACTTTTAAAAATGAAAAAAAAACTCACAATCTTATTGTTTCAGTTTTGTTGCTTTTTCTGTTTATATCTAAATCTTTATGCAGGAACGGTACATCCGGAAATGCATAATTTTAAGGATACTAAGTTGAATAATTTAGCAAAACATGGAACTAGGTATGTACAATCATTGGCAGGTTATTGGCAATTTAAGTTAGATCCTGAAAAGACTGGATTAACTGAAGCATGGTACAAAATAGACTTACCAGAAAAAATAGAGCTCCCGGGGTCTACAGAGCAACGTGGATTTGGACATAAAACCAGCCTGCCTGGTGTGAAATCGGGCAACTCCAAAAAACCTGATGTTTTCCCGCCAAATCAAGGCCTAACCGAACCCAGGGTAGGCAGGCTTACCCGTTTAATAACTTATGAAGGACCTGCCTGGTATCAGCGTGAAATAGTAGTTCCGGAGAATTGGGAAGGCAAACGAATTGAATTGTTTCTTGAACGATGTCACTGGGAAACAAATGTATGGGTTGATGGGCAGAAATTAAGTTCTGCGAACAGCCTTTAGACACCACATATACATAGTCTGGGTATTTTGATTCCGGGTAAACATAAACTAACAATTTGTGTCGACAATACGATCAAATTACCTATTGGTTCATGGGCGCATGCCATTACAGAAGATACCCAGGGTAATTGGAATGGTATTATTGGCCGGATTGAACTACGGGCAACCGACCCGGTTTGGTTGATGAATGTAAAAGTTTTCCCAGATTCACTAAAGGTAAATGTTGGAAATAGTACAGGTAAATTGCAGAAAGCAAAGATTCAAGGGTTCGGTGTTACTATACCACAGAATGGTGGAATCGTTTCCATTCCATTTAAAGATACAAATCCTGTA
>JBBRHJ010000113.1:0-10655 GCA_038222885.1 Bacteroidales bacterium
TATAATACAGCAATTTTTGGAAAATGGCATTTAGGTGACAATAAAGAATTTATGCCACTTCAACATGGTTTTGACGAGTATTTCGGGTTGCCATATTCGAACGATATGTGGCCTCTAGACTATTTAGGTCAACAGCTAGCACCAAACTCCTTTTTTTCAAATTTAGTTCCGCTTTCACTCATTTCAGGCAATGAAAAAGTAAGTGAAATTAAGACAATGGAAGATCAATCTCATTTAACCGGTTTATATACAGACCATGCGATACAGTTTATTAAGAAAAACAAGAACAAACCTTTCTTTTTATATATACCTCATTCAATGCCACATACACCTATTGCAGCTTCTGATAAATTCAAGGGTAAAAGTGGAGCAGGCGTCTATGGCGACGTAATGATGGAAATTGATTGGTCCGTTGGCGAAATACTCAAAACCTTGAAAGAACTAAGACTAGATAAAAACACTTTGGTTATTGTCACCAGTGACAATGGACCGTGGAAAAATTTTGGTAACTGGGCAGGTTCATCAGGTGGATTGAGGGAAGCTAAAATGACCGTTTTTGAAGGTGGACAACGCGTTCCCTGTATCATGAAGTGGAAAGGAACAATAACTGAAGGTGAGATATGCAATAAGCTTTCTTCTACTATCGATTTTTTACCCACTCTTGCTGCTATTTGTGACCTTAAAATGCCAGAAAATAAAATTGATGGAGTAGATATTACTGATTTACTTAAAGGGAAAGAGGGAGCAAATCCTCGCAAGTATTTTTACTATTACTATGATAATAATTCGCTAAAAGCTGTAAGACGTGATAATTGGAAACTTGTACTCCCCCATAATTCTTTAAGCACTGAAATGGATATCCCTGGTATGGACGGACATGCCGGCAAAACAACATATATTGATTTTCCTTTGGCATTATATAATTTGAGGGAAGATCCGGCCGAACGATATGATGTTCAAAAAAATTATCCGGAGATTATAGAAGAACTTCAAAAAGTTGCCAAAATGGCCAGAGAAGATTTAGGTGATCACCTGACAGGAATAAAAGGTAAAAACAGAAGACCGGCAGGAATAATAAACAAATAATATCATGATAAATCAACTGAAAAACAATAAATTGATTGTCGTATTTCTTTTTATTGTTTTCACACAACTTTCAATAATTGCAAATGCTCAAAAGGAAAATCTGACTCAGATTTGGCCCGCAAAATGGATACAGGCACAAAGTGGATCTCCAAAAGATTATGCTGTGTTTCACTTTCGGAAAACATTTGTGTTAGACACTATCCCTGACAGACTTATTGTTCATACATCTGGTGATACTAGGTACCAACTTTATGTTAATGGCCAGTTAGTTACATGGGGCCCTTTAACTGGAGATTTACGTCATTGGTATTATGAAACTTCTGATATTAAGTCCTATTTAAAAATAGGTAAAAACTTGATAGCTGCTGTGGTACAAAACTATGGTAGTCATCCACCGGATGCACGCCTAACTGTACAGACCGGTTTTCTGTTGACGGCAGATGATGAAAAATTTCAATTCTTGAATACGAACTCTTCGTGGAAGGCAATACATAATACTGCATATTCCCCCAACTTCATTGACAAATCTCAAATTAATGGATATTACGGCGGTGGATCTCGTGAAATTATTAATGGCGCAAATTATGTATGGAATTGGCAATCACTTAGTTTAAATGATTCGTTATGGCAAAATGCACAAGAAATTGAAACTGCTTTTAGTAAGTCATGTATTTGGGCCAGCCGTTGGAAGCTGACTCCCAGAACATTACCTCACGAGACGTTATCGCCAAATCGTTTAAAAGCAGTATTAAAAGCAGAAAATATAATAATACCTGATAAATTCCCTGCAGAAAAAGCTGACATTAAAGTGTCTGCAAATACCAAAGCACGCTTTGTTATTGATAATGGATGCGAGACTACAGCCTATCCTTATCTTATTGTTAGTTCAGGGAAAGATGCAGTTGTTAAAATTACTTACTCAGAGGCAGCATACATTGGTGACCCTAAAAATAATCAAAAGGGAAACAGAAATGACATTAATGGTAAAACATTTATTGGATATTTTGATAAAATTATTGCTGATGGTGGAGAAAATCGTATGTATTGTCCGCTTTGGTGGAGGGCTTTCCGTTTTCTGGTTGTTGATATTGAAACAAAGGAGTCTCCGTTGATAATTCATGATTTATATACAGTACGTTCAATTTACCCTTTTGAAAAAAAGTCTGAATTTGCAATATCTAAAAAATTCAATCCTGCCGAAAATGATACAATTCAGAAAATTTTTGATATTGGTATTCGCACCATTAAACTATGCTCGCACGAAACATTTATTGATTGTCCGTATTATGAAGAGAGTCAGTTTCAAGGAGATACCCGTGTAGCGGCAATGGTGAGTTATTTTAATTTTGGAGATTACAGGCTTGGAAAAAATGCAATTGAGCAATTTTCGTGGTCGATAAACGATGAGGGTTTTCTTAGTGCAAGATACCCTACGAATTCATTCTATTACATTCCAAACTTCTCAATTTATTGGATTGGAATGTTGTACGATTACATGATGTACGCAGACGATAAAGAGTTTGTCCGTTCAAAGTTGCAAATTATGAAAAGCATTCTTAATTACTTTTCAGAGCGCCAACGACCTGACGGAACTGTAAGGAAACCAGATTATCATAATTTTATTGATTGGTCGTTCCCAAAAGGTGAACCCCCCTTTGATAAAAACGGTTACTCCGCAATTGTTGATTTGCATTTTTTAAAAGCGCTTCAATGGGCTGAAAAAATCGAACAGTATGTAGGTGATCAGAAGATTGCAAAAGGTTATTCTGTAAAAGCAAACCAGTTAAAGAGTGTTATCCGTAAACTATATTGGAAGCCTGATTTGGAATTGTTTACAGATATTCCGAATGGGAATAAAATATCTCAACATACAAATTGTATGGCTATTTTAACCGAAGTAAGTACTGGGAAGGAAGCTCAGCAAGTAATGCAAAAAGTGCTTGAGAATGAGAATATGACTCAAGCCACCTTGTATTGGAAGTTCTATTTAAATGAAGCTTTAGTAAAAGCATCTATGGGAAACTATTATTTGAAAAGTTTGGATACGTGGAAAAAACTACTTTTAGTTAATGTAACCACATGGCCAGAAACAGGTGATAGAGGTCGATCGGAATGTCATGCTTGGGGATCAAGTCCAAATTATCATTTTTTCAAAATTATTGCTGGTATTGATTCGGATGCACCAGGTTTCAAGAAAATTAAGATTGAACCTAACTTTAATGAAACAGATACTATAAAAGCTAAAGTACCCTATCGTACTGGAGAAATAAAAGTTTTTCTATATAAAAATACAAATGCTACTGTTTCGGGTGTCGTTGAAATCCCGGATTCAACTAAAGCATATATAATGCTTCATGGTAAGAAAATTTCTCTTCATGCTGGGAATAACTATATAATGAACAAGTAAGAAGAAAAAAATATGATAGAACGGATAGAATTATTAATCGATTAGGAGAAACGGGATTAGTTCCCGCTTCGTCCTATCACAACACCGTACGTACAGTTCGGTATACGCTGGTTTCTCAATCTACACACGAACAGAGCGATAATATGTAGAGAAAAATAAATAACATGCTTTTTGTAACGAATCGTTAAACTCAGAGTATGGGGTAAGATTGCCACTTAATAATTTTCTTTTTTTATAACGAACCATTGTATATTGTCAAAGGAACTAATTTTAATTTGTACAGTGATGAATTTATAAAATTGGTACAGAATAAGATAAATCGAAGACCCAGAGAAAAAATGAATTTTCAAACACCATCTAAAATATTTTATGCATCTTTGAATTAATTTGTCGCATTTGTAACTTGAATCAGTGCAACGATAATCATACTTAAAAAGAATTTTTTATTTCAAAAAAATGCTAACTTGCAAAAGGTTTGAATATGTTTCTAAATAAAGTTTAAACGGAAGATTTTGAAAGTTTTCTTCACGGCTATACACTTACAACTGGAACAGAAAATATTCACAGAGGAAATCTGGTGGTAAATACTACCGAGAAATTGGTACAAAGGATCTTAGAATCGTAATTTAAATACATGTTTCATATCATCATTATTAACTACTTAAAAATTTTACAGATGAAAAAAACTTCATTTCTAATCGTGTTTCTTATGTTTTCATTTTTTAATCAAGCTTACGGGCAATGGACTGATCAATTCACTTTTTATGAGAAAGGGTCAACAACTGCAAAAAAGACGTTTAAACTATGGTTACCTAATGGCTCAGAAAGTATTGTCGGATTGGTAATAACTGACGGTGTAAGTCATGACACGAATTTTGCTACGGATGGTGTAGTGCGTCAAGCTTGTAGTGATAAAAAATTTGGTGTGTTACAAATAATAGGTTCCCATTATGGCACATTTGGTAGAGAATATGAAAGCCCTTATACCACAACCGATAAATTAGGTAATGGGTATGCTACTTTTGAAGAAGAGTTCTTGGGATGCTTGGATTCATTAGCCCGTAGAAATGGGCATCCTGAAATTAAATATGCTCCATTTTTATCTTTCGGACACTCTACCTCTGGTATTTTTGCTCGTAGTATTGCTTGGTGGAATCCAAGTAGGGCTTTGGGTGTAATTATTTATAAATCAGGAAAATTCTTAAAACCCAAATGGGCTGCTGATGACGCTGACCTTAAAAATGTTCCGGTGTTGTTTTTCCCAGGAGAGTACGAACAAGCATCGCCCAATCATGGAGGGTGTGTTACTAACAAGGGCGTAGAATCTATGGAAGTGCAATGGCAAGGAAACAGAGATTCTACTGTTTCATGGAATGCCAGAGGGTATCTTTTAAATGTTGTAGCACAACCAATTGATCCATTGTTAGGTTATACTCCTAGTGACTGTTACACAACAAATACCAGCTGGTCGGGTTGTGGTACTAGTAAACCTGAGTGTAATATGCATACTATTTGGGCAGGCTCGGATCCTTATCGTGGAATGGAGGCACGTTTTTTATTAGCATCGTTTATTACTAAAGTGGCAGATGCAAGAATACCAGCTAACACCTATCCTACCAATGGATTTATGACGCTGAAATCAATAGATAAGAAAAAAGGGGTGTTTGCTACTTCTACTGAAATACGAACAAGTTTTATTGATCCGGATTTATCACAATCACCTAAACTATTTTATTATTATGATGAATCTCCCGTTAATCCTGACTCCAGTTTCTATTTTTTAGATCATGAGTTTGCCCTAGATTGGTTGTATTATATGAATAATTATGGTGCTTATAATGGTGCTAATAAAGGATATGTGCCTGTTGTAAGTAATCCTATATTTGAACTTACTAGTGCTACAACTCTTGCGATCAAGTCGCCCTCTGTAGGGAGTAAAATTTATTATACAACTGATGGCTCTACTCCATCAAAATCATCAACCCTTTACACTAACGAAATAAATTTTTTTAACCCTGCAAACTTTGTTGTTAAAGCTATTGCTTATAAAACAGATCCAAAATATAACTTTGAGTGGAGACCAAGTACGGTTAAGTCGGTTACTATTGTTGACGGAACAGCTTCAATTAAAACTGTAAATACCGAAGAGTCATTTTCTGTTAGTCCAAATCCATGTGCCGATATTTTAGCTGTTAAATCTAATAAAATAATAGCCGAAACAGTATATATATACACACAAACAGGTCAGTTAGTTAAATCGTTAACAAACAGTAGTAGAACAAAAGAGTTGAATATAGTAGTAAGCGATTTAACTCATGGTTTATACATTTTGTATGTTGGCGATGCAAAAGCAAAATTCATTAAAAAATAAACAATCGGATTAATCCATTTATATAGTTAAACTTATTTTTGTTTTAAGCTTTTTTCCTGTCCTCACCGGATATGTTCAATAAATGAGTAAAGTCTAGCACTGTTGGGTGGGTTTTGTAAACCCACCCTTTTGTATTATTAAGATTTGCCAATCAGGAGGTGGTCGGAAGATTAATTACTCTGTTTCTGTTGGCTCAGAACTGTAATGTGGGGATATGTTTTTGGTGATACCCTATATTTTGCAATATTACCACCGCAATAGTTGATTGCCATGGCTGTAACCACATCCTCAATTTCCATTGTAAATCTTCGTTTAGCGGATTTCATTCATCCGCCTCCGCAACCATGGAACTGTCTACACTGATCAGACATAGCTGTTCTTGCTCCCGGGAGGAATAGAACTGATTAAACCGTTCGTTAATCCTTTCATTATGCCTGTTTGAAGAACTCCGGGTTTATCTTTGATAACCACTCTAAGATCGAACTGTGGCCACCTTAAATCAACAGAATAATTAAACAGGAACTTAAAATGGGGGTTAAAGGTCAAAAAGTAGGCTGAACACTCGTAATTGCAAATCCGCGCCAGCGCAGCCCGAGCCGACACTGGACTATAGACCTGTATTCACTATAAATAACTGCCTTGTTGTTGTGGCGGGGTCTATGGCATCTACACAAACCATTTTATTGTCATTACTCCAACGTGGGTGCAGATCGCATCGGGTGTCACCGCTAAGAAACCTATTCTCAACCATGTCAAAAGCTGCCAATTTCATGTAACTGTCTTTTTTTGTATCGTAAAGCCAGAGAAAATTCCTTATGTTCTTATTGTCATATCTGTTATCGGTAACCAGATACCTCCCTGTTTGATCAAAGGTACAATGCCCGTCCCAATTCATCCCTGGCAGTTCTTTAAAGTCTTTTTTTCCATCGGTGAAGAGTATATGGCCGTGCCGTCCGTTTAAAGTGAAAGTGGCAACAATCTCCTGGTTGTTCCTCCAGGACCAGTGCGAGACATTGTAACCGTATGGTATTGCTTCCCGCATGTCTTCCCCATCGATAGCGATGGTATACATCCCGGTCTCCAGTTTATTACCGCTATCATTCCATGTACGCGGTAAAAAAAGAAGTCTTGAACCGTCTGGGTTAAATTCAGCGTGTTCAATCCACATGTGCCGCCCTTCAATTTCAGGGGCATATCGTTTGATTTCGTCTGACACCTGTTTGTAGGACACCACAAGCTTTCTTTCACCAGTTTGAAGGTCGAAGACGAACACACCCGAATTGGCAGGATGCGGTACGTCTGGGTTCTCATCCATCGTACCGCTATAACTAACCACTTTCCTTAGTCGGCTGATCCTCCCGTAATCCAGATTAATGGCATATCTGCCATCTTTAGTCAGTCCACTTATACTGAAAGTCTGTAAAGTTTTCTTTTTTGTTTTTAAATTGAAAAGGACCGATATTAGCTTGCCGTCGACAATGTCATTATAATAAAATTCTTCGCTCGGTTTTTGGGGGTTCCAAAAAAACATACATCCCTGTTGCATGTTCCATGCCGACGTATCCGAAATTTTTTGAAAAATACCCGTAGACACATCTATCAATCCAATATTAGCTTTTTCACCTGAATTTGGCAAGCGGTCGTTAAAACTTGTCTCTAGACTCAAAAGGTGTGTTTTTTCGGCATTCCATGGGTTAGTGCCAAAATACCCAAAAAAATGATTTTTGGATGGGTGCGATACCATCTTTTTATTTAGCCCTTTTTCTTCCTCGATATTCTGGTTTAATAAAAAACCAGATCTTCCAAAAAGTAAAACTGGAAGTAAAGCCATTGCTGATACAATTAAAAAAACTCTTCTTTTCATATTATTTCGCCAAAAATTATTAATCCGAAAATCATTAGTAAAAATTATTTTTTTCACCAAAACATGGATGAAAATAATCCATGCAAATGTAAATAATAATGGTCAGACTACAACTTTTCAAAAACCATTTTTTCTAATATTATTAGTTTTATTAGATTAAATTAAACTGGTTATCTGCTTAGAACAAGTTTAATTTATTTTTTAGTAATTTCACTCAAAGGAGTTGGTGGAGTCTCTACAGCTTGCTGCATTAATCTAAAGAATAATTTACCCCTATATGTTGATAATTTACGATTAAACCGAAAGGCATACTCATCTAAATAATATTACAAATGTTTTGGTGAAACATTTCCTTGATGTGTGCCATTTATCCAGCGTTTTACCAATGAATATACCATGTGTACATGAGGTAATAGCTCATGAGCCTGTTTGCCGCTCCCTGAAATCACTTTTTGCTCATATTTAAACTTGTCAGTTTTAGATAAAAAGTTACACCCGGACCAACCATATGTAATTATAGTGCTACTTTCTTCTATATTCTCGTTCAATAAATTGACCCAGATTCACAGAAGTGGCATTATCAATAATCTGAAAACGAACTCTTCCAATCTGCTTTCCTTTGCATTCCACAGCTACAACTACTACAACTTTAGTTTCAGCACCTCGTCCCTGACTTCCTTAACCTGTTTCAATTCCGCCTATAAATGTCTCATCTAATTCAATTTCACTTGATATCTTTTTTCTTAGTGGCCTTACCATTGCTATGCGAAGCTTATGCAACCAAACCCATGCTGTCTCATAAGACCCAAATCCCATGAAATCCTTTAGATTATGTGCGTTTGCACCAGTTTTCTGAGCTACAACCCACCACATAAAATGAAACCAAAGCAATAATGGTTTTCTTGTTTTATGAAATATCGTACCTCTTGTTATGGCAGTTTTATATCCACATTCAGAACAATGAATAATCTTCTCCTTGGTTAGCCAATAATTCGTACTGCTACACTTTTTACAAACATATCCATTAGGCCATCTCATCCAAAAAATATATTCCCAAGAATCATCTTTGTTCTTAAATTGAGCAAGGAATTCTTGGAAATCCTTGGGGTATCGCTAATCTGACCAAAAAAGTTCAAAATAGTCCTATTTTATATCCTAAACGGTGCTTTCTAATTGATAAATACCTGTAAATCAATTTATGTGTTTTTGAAATTGCTTTGTAGTGGCAGTTTGCGTGATAGAGTGAATTTGACAGTAAGCGTTTGCGCCGGTATGAAACTTAAACATACCACTTACCTTTTGTTTTACTTTTAGATTTCTAACGGCTCTTTCGGAAGCATTGTTTTCGTACGGAACATCAGGGTCAAAAAGGAACTTGAATACAAACTCTTTGTATTTTGTCAAACTCTTTATCAGGGCAATAATCTTTTGATGCAGATTATCATCACATATTGTTAGTAAGTTTTTGAATTTATTTAAAAATGAATTGCTGTCGATATTCTCCCAAGATTCTGTTTTTCGTTTGTGTATGGACTCCCTTATTAGCTCTGTTAATTCAGACGACCATGTTTGTTTGGTATCCAATTCCTTTAAAAAAGTCAACTCTCTTAAAATATGAGCTAAACATATCTGGTGGTCGGCAACAGCCATATTAAAATACGAGCTGTGACAGTCGGTTACTAAGGTTGAGTTTGGTAATCCCAAAACACTTATCGATAGCCAACTTGCCTCGCGATTTATCGCTATGGATATAGGTTAGTTTATCCGTTTGCCATGCCCACATCCAATGCAATTCTCCATTGATGTTTTAACCCGTTTCATCAGCTCCAACCACTATTGATTGTTCAATTCTGTTGCGAATTTTATGGTAAGCCCATAACGATTTTTCGGATATCCTTTAACATATTGTCAACCGTGCCCTGGCTCAAACTTATGCCAAAACAATCGCGCAATATCTCCGTGTGTCGCTTATATGGAATGCATTGAATGCAACTTAAATAAGTTACCAATGCACGGATATTTGCACCACAAGATACTCTTGAACAGACTTCTTTTGGAAAATCCACATTGTTTGCCTATAAGTTGATTCTCTGTTACAATAGAAAACATAGGCATTGGTACATCAAACACTTGGCGTTTCTCAACCACTGAACCTTGAGTTGAACGAAAGATCATTTCCGCAACGGGTACAAAAGTATGGCTTATGTTCTATTATAGAATCAGGCTCGCTTGCCATTTTCAAAGTTGTACCCTTATGCCCTTTTTGACCACCATTAGACTTCCCCGATTTTTCCCTCTACGAACGAGTTACAAGCAACTTCTTTGACTTCTCTATTTGTACTGCAAGCGAGTCCTTTGAGGGTGGAATGCTACTTTTGTGGCTATCTTTGGGCATTTCATAGACTGCTAATCGCTCTTTAATACAACAATCTCTTTGTGTGCTACATCAAGCTGTTTTGTCAATCCATCAATCTTGCCATTGATGGATTGTAATACCTTATTTATGTCTAATACTTGCTCTTTAACCAATCTAAGATACTGCATATCTATGGAATATCAAAATAATTTGCAGTATTTATTTGAACTTCATAACACCTAAAATCATAAAATATTCTGTATCATCAATTTAGGAGTGCTGAGTAGTTACCAATTTACTTTTTGTTTTTTTGTTTTTTAGGTCGGAAAGAATGTTTGCTCTCAATAATGAGATATCAAACATTCTTTTTTCACTTCTTCACCAAGTGACTTAACTCCGGATTATTTCTGATTCGTTCCATTTCGTCAATAATAATCTGAGCAACTTCTTGTTTGATTCGGTTATAGTTCTTGTCAATCTCCTGTTTCATCGTATCATTACCATCTTTGTCTATAAATGAAGCAATTTCTGGTATCATTTTGTAGTTTTTGTTTTCATCAGCCACTTTGGC
>JBBRHJ010000114.1:0-10592 GCA_038222885.1 Bacteroidales bacterium
TAGTATTTTGTTACACAAAATGTTATCCAGAATTAAAGTAAAATAGATTATTTCTATGACAATTAATGTAGTATAAATTACAGAATTTCATCTAAAATAAAAAGAACTAAAATAAAATGATTTTTTTTTGAATAATATTATTTGCGATTAAAGTAAGTACTCTTTGCACTGTAGAGCTGTTTAATTGTCTGAAATACATTGTATTGGTATGAAAATTATTTATTTATTTATATCTTTCATTATCAATATGTTCATTTAGAAAGAACTAATTATAGATTTTTAATTAAAAACTTTTCGATATGATAGTACTTGTTTTATTGATTTATTCTTACTTATTTCAGAATACATGCATAGTATTTCTGTGAGTTGTGCTAAGGAAACAATAATGTGTGAAATAGACCAACAATAGGTCTATAAAACTAAGAATTCTAACAATTATATTCGCTAAACTGCTGTATAACAAGAGAACTTATTTCTACATCCTTTGTTTTCTATCTGCTCCAACTTAAAACTATATCCAGTCAAATTTCCCCCAATACTTGACCTATTACTTATATAAATTTCATTTCAAGAATGTAAATTTTTGCGATAAATGCTACATTGTTACAAATGACCCAAAATTTACTACAAGACTAAAGTGCTTGCAAAACTAACGAATTTGTTTTATATTTACAGTAGAAAATAAACGACTAATTAACGCTATTCGAAAAGAAGAAAATGCTGAAAATATACAGAACTTATCGCTGAGGAAAGTATAGATTTTAATTTTAAATAGCAGGTTATTTTAGACTAACGTTATTTCAAATAAAAGAATTCAACAGTAAGATGTAAATATATATGACTCAAGTATAACAATTTAAAACATATAACCATGAACAGTTTGCTAACACTAATTATTATTGGCTTTTTGATCTCTCTAATTCTTAGAAAAATAGCCAGAATACATGCTAACATCGATGTGATTTATAATTCGGAATACAACAAGAAACTGACCGAAAGTGGTTCTTATCAGTAAATTCCTAGAATCAAAGACTTAAAAATCAAGATTAAGTGAATTTAATGATAGATACTACATAAGTATGTACTATTTATCAGTTTAGCATTTACTATTTTAAGAAGTATCAGATTGTCAAATTCATTATTTGGTTATTGATACAAGGTTATTTTATTTTTATTGCTTATATTTGATTTTCTCTCAAGAATATGGCGCAAGTAGATAACAATTAGCAGGTTTGAATCTCCAATTTATTCAACCACATGATTCGTGTTACAAAAAAATAGCACCCAAAATTCACATAAAAGTTTCGAATAGGATTTATTTCAATTTATAATATTAATAGTTGCAGAGAGTTATTCCTTGTAACTATTTTTTTTGTAATGGATTACTGTATGGAATCATGATATCAATGTAGGTCATCGCTCGTTAAATCTCTCTTCTAGATAAGTAACTCAACAGCGCAAGATAAAGTTTAGTTTGCTTTTGCAACGTCATAGGGATCAAGTCAAAATCGTCAACAATTGTTACAACACTCATCTTTTGAAGCATAATTTTAAGAATTTCAAAATAAAAAAGAAGCTGCCTCAAGTATTGAGGCAGCTTTTTGGTTGTAAACAGATAAATAGATCACACTTAGAATCTATATCCTAATGACAGACCGAAGCCTGTATTGTTAGTTTTTGATTTGTCAGTGGTTATTCCTTTATATTCAGGATTTATATTCAGCATTCCGTATTGTGCATCTAATTGAAGGAAAATGCCAGCTGCCATCTCGTAACCAAAAAAGATATTGGCTCCTGCATCTAAAGCTTTGTAATAGGGTACAAGTAATGGATCGCTTGAGTCGACACTGCTCTGGAATTTTACATCCTGTGTCAAGGCAATTGGTCCACCTTCAGTTTTCCTTTTACCGCTTATTCCGTAAGCCACATAAGGTCCAAAACCAAGCATGATAGATCCACTTCCTAGGGCAGCTTTGTAAACTACATTCAATGGTAACTCAATGTAATTAAGCGTAGTTGTGGTTTCAATTAAACCAAAAGTGTTTTTGGCACCTTTGGTTGCAAACATTAATCCAGGTTGAAAATAGAATTCAGGGGCAATCATAATTGCTGCATTTACTCCAGCATGATAACCTATCGACATGTCATTGGTTAGTTTGTCGCCACTATAATTCAGTCCGTTCAGATTCTGCATATTTACTCCACCAAGAATGGCAAATGAGACTTTTGATGTTTCCTGAGCAATCATAACTGATGCTGAGAGCAATACAATCATTAAGATAGATATCTTTCTGTTTTTCATAATTTTATTTTTTTATATTTGTATTTTATTTTTTGATTTGAAGTAAGTACAACTCCTAAAACTTACACCTTGCTATCGTGGATGGGATTTAGTGAGCTGTATTTCTATTTCTGATTTATTTACTAGCTTCTTTTTCAGCTTCTTTCTTCATCTTTTCATTGGCAGTAATCACAAACTCAACACGGCGATTCTGTGATCTGCCATTTTCTGTGTTATTGTCATATTTAGGTAAGTCTTCACCAAATCCAACTGCTTTGATTCTGTTTCTTGAAATGCCATTGTCAACTAGGTATCCTGAAACTTCCTGCGCCCTTGATTTCGATAATTTCTGATTGTACGATTGGCTACCTTTACTGTCGGTATGGCCTTGTATTTCAATATCGGTGTCAGGATATACATTCAGCACTTTGACTAGTTTGTCAAGATTTGTTTTTGCATCATTCGAAAGATTTTTGCTGTCAAATCCAAACAATACATTACTGCTGAATTCCACAACGATTCCTTCGCCTACACGTTCTACTTTAGCATCTGGAACGGTGTTTTTAATTTCCTGAGCTTGTTTGTCCATTTTATTTCCAATAATTGCACCTGTTCCACCACCAACTGCTGCACCAATAATTGCACCCAGTCCGGTATTACCTGCTGCTTTTCCAATAACAGCACCCATTGCTCCGCCAGCTACAGCACCAATTGCGCCACCTTTTTGGGTTTTGTTTAAAGATGCACAGCTTGTGATAAGTAAAAGTGAACATAAAGCCACTGTCAATTTAATTCGGTTCTTTTTCATAATTGATATATTAATATTTTGTTTTAATTACTTAAATGAGCTCTAAATGAACTACTTCAAAAACCACTATGATTTAAATTGAGATCAGTTATACTTCATTATACATTTCGAGACAAAGGTAGGCCTCCTCAATCATTCAATTATTACACAAAGTTTTATAATTATTACATAATTCACAGTCTTTGTTCGTCTAATCATTTTATTTGATCTTGCCTTTACCGAATTGGATTCGGCTATTGTTGATTCTCATATAACTCCGTCTGTAAGTGGTATGCCTTATCTATAAGTCAGATATGCAAGTAGTTATCGCCTCGAATCAATAAGTTTAACAAGCTAAGTTGAAGCTTATATTTAGATTTGAGGACAATAAAAACATAGGTTCTGTCCACTCAGTTTCTAGTCGGCGTGCACTACTTCAAAGATTATGCCAAGAGGGATTCACATAGTTTTTTAGATTTTAATTCCCAAATACCCTTTGGCTTTAAAATGCGGTCTTTTGTGTTTTTTGTATTATATTTGTACTCCGACCTATTACAATCAAATCATGCTGATGAAATCTTTCGAGAACATTAATTCTCTAACAAAAAGATATTCCTCAGTTTTTTCATGATGGTTAGTAGTTGGAATAATAGATAGTTATAAATTAAATACGATAACAGATGATACGGTATTTTAAAAGCTTAATTGACAATCTACTTGTCGGCTGGGGAGTGAATCAAGATTTCATAGTGCTGTTACGAGTACTTATTCTGCTATTCTTGTTGGGTCTGATTGCTTACATCTCATTTTGGATTACCAAAAAGGTGGTTATCAAATCTATCTACAAATTCATTCGTCGTACTCCAATGAAATGGGACGACATACTAGCCGAACAAGATACATTTAACAGTTTGGCTCATATTATTCCTGCCGTTATGGTAAAGGTGGCAGCACCTATATTATTTTCTGAATTTTCAAAACTGCTCCCTTTTGTGCTGAAACTTACCGATTCCTATCTGATAATTGTGGGGTTGATGCTTATCTTATCATTTCTGAAAGTTATTGAATTCAGTCTTTCCAAATCGGATTCTTTCAAAGAAAAACCTGTTAATAGCTATTTTCAGTTAGTCAGAATTATATTGTATTTGGCAACAGCAATTCTCATTCTTTCAGTTTTGCTTTCAAAGTCGCCGATATATTTCTTGAGTGCTTTTGGCGCCATGACGGCTATATTGTTGCTTATTTTCAAAGACACAATTCTTGGTTTAGTGGCAAGTGTTCAAATATCCTCGAACGACATGGTGCGCGTTGGCGACTGGATAGAAATGCCCAAGTTTAATGCTGATGGAGATGTAATTGCTATCAATCTGAATACGGTAAAAGTTCAAAATTTCGACCGTACTATCACCACCATACCTACCTATTACTTAATTACCGACAGCTTTAAAAACTGGAGAGGAATGGTTGAAAGTGGTGGTCGCCGTATTAAAAGAGCCATCTATATAAATACGCAGTCGATACATTTTGTAGGACCCGAAGCTCGTGAGCGCTACAAAAAATACGAACTTATTAGCGATTATATGACTGAAAGGCAAAATGAAATTGAAGAATTTAACGAAAGCAAAGAGGTGGACACTTCCATATTGATTAACGGTAGACGAATGACGAATATCGGTGTTTTCAGACATTATTTGGAAAGCTATCTGAGAGAACATCCTAAAATTAATGTAGAGATGACATTGTTGGTGCGACAGCTCGCCATCGGCGACAGTGGAGTTCCTATCGAAATTTATTGCTTTACGAACACTACAAAATGGACAGAATATGAAACCATACAGGCGGATGTGTTCGATCATGTGCTGTCGGCAGTGGAGTTTTTCGGACTCGAAATTTACCAACACCCAAGTGGAAAGGACATTAGCAATGCCATTGACAATCTTAAAACATTAACTGACTGAAAAGGTGTTTTTTCGGTAATTTACTTCTCTATTTTAGGAGCATGTGTTCGATTAAAATAAGCAATAAGTTCTATTTTAACTTATAGAATTGTTATTTATTGGTTTTTTATCTTCTAACTATTTTTCTGTCATTGAGCTTTTTATCCTGAAATCATTCCATTCGCCTGAAATAAGCAATAAAATTGTATAAATTGATTGATTTTATGCAAATGTATAGTTTAACATAACGCTAAACTTTTTATATTTGCAAATCAGAATCACTATAAAGCTATGTTTGACATTGTCGTAAAAGGTATTATTATCGGTTTGTTTATTTCTATTCCTTTGGGTCCTATTGGTATGTTGTGTATTCAACGAACACTGAACCGAGGACGGAAATATGGCATCGCTACCGGACTTGGGGCAACCATGTCCGATTTGGTGTATACCATGATATCTTTGTTCTTTCTGAGTTTTGTAATTGATATGATCGAAAAACAGCGCTTTACAATCCAATTGGTAGGTAGCCTTATAATGATAATTTTTGGATTTTTTATTTACAGAAGTAATCCATCGACGCAGCCAAAACCCAATGAACCAGCTCAGTATTCACTTTTTGGCGATTTCATTTCCTCCTTTGGACTTACTTTCTCAAATCCCTTAGTTCTGTTTGTTTTGATTGCTTTGTTTGCCAAATTCAGCTTTATCGACATTCAAACTACGCTTTTCTTATCCATTGTAGGTATAATTTCCATCCTTCTAGGAGCTTTCCTTTGGTGGGCTACCTTAACTTTTTTGGTGAGTAGATTTCGTGGTAAGTTAAATATGCGAGGGCTAAAAACCATTAACGTGATAACTGGATTGATAATTATTATCAGTGGTGTTGTGGGTGCGATAATGACTTTAACTGAATAAAAATGAATTTTAGGTATTGATATTCAGTCTTTTAATTACTCTAAGCTTGTGTGAATATTCATTGGTTGTGCTCGAAATTATGCCGTGAATGTCTATCCTTTCTACTTTAACCCAACCTGAGGCATGAATAATCTCAGTTTTGTCGATTAAAATACCAACATGAATAATTTTTCCTTCCTTATTTTCAAAAAAAGCCAAATCACCTTCGAGGGCTTCATCTAAAAAATCAATTGTTTGACCAAGTTCTACTTGTTGCGACGCATCGCGCGGGAGTGAAATGCCTGCTATTGAATGAACAATTTGTACTAAACCCGAACAATCAATGCCGAAAATGCTTTTTCCGCCCCACAGGTAAGGCGCATTTAGGTATTGTTTTGCAATCTTAATAATAGATGTTGGTTTTGTCAGCTCATCTGTGATATTTTGAATCAAATTTAATTCATCAACTCCCTCTAAGTCAATATTTTTGCGTATAATTCCAGCACCAGGAAGTAGAATATCTTGTTTGCTTTTTTCAATAATACAAGATAGGGTAGAGGTAGTAATAGGATATGATTTTGCATTGCTAATAATCTCAAATTGATTTTGAGTAAGTAATTTTAGCATTTTTTTGTCCACCCATCCTGTATAATTGTCGGCTAAATTGCAGATATGCAGCCAATTATTTTGCTGTTCCCATACTTCAATTGTTTCGCCATACAATAGTTGCGAAACCATTTCACTACTTTCGGCTGGTGAGAATCGCAAAGGAATTAGGGGAAGTAAAATTATACCGTACATGTTTTGAAGTTTTTGCATTAATTTAGTTCATATATCGTATTTTCAAAGGGCAAAAGTAATGAAAGTTTATCCATATAGCTGTATTTAAGGATTTTTTTTGTAATTTGCCGCTGTTTTTTAGATTCCATTATTTTAAGGTTAAAATGTAAAGCTTATGAAGATCAAAATAACACAGCAAAGTATACAATATATTATAAAAGTGGTTCTTTTTTTGAGTGTCATTGCCATTATTATTCAATTTTTCCCTACAGTGGATAAGTTTAAGTACAATTTTGAAGTTGGCAAGCCTTGGTCGTACGAGTTGATTACTGCGTCATTCGATTTCCCGATTTATAAAAACGAAATTATAGTTGAGAAAGAAAAATCTGAATTGCTGAAAAAATACATTCCCTATTATAAGTTGGACACTACTATACTTGAAACTCAATTTACCAAATTAGTGAATGAACAGACTACAAAAAATGGTCAAGCTCCTTTGTATCAGAAATATATTCATCAGAAATTAAAAGAGATTTATCGCACAGGTATTATCTCGTCCAATGATTATAATCAGTTAAAAGAGGACGGTAAACTTGATATTAACCTGATTTTGCCAAATAGAATCACCAAATTGACAAGTCTTGCTAATATATACACTCCCAGAACTGCTTACGAAGAAATACTCAGATACGCTCCTGATACTATCAAATCCTATAATCTCAATTTATATTTAGTTGAAAGTTTGCGATTCGATACCTTGACTTCCGAATCCTTTAAGAATGAGTTGTTCAAAGGACTATCGTTGACATCGGGTATTGTGCAGACGGGTGAAAGGATAATTGATAGAGGCGAAATAGTTACTAATGAGTTGTTTGTGATACTCAATTCACTCAAAATAGAATATCAAAGACGGAATGCCTCCTTGCAACAATCTTCTTTGGTGCTTGTAGGTCAGATAGTAATCATCACGATGCTTATTGTCTTGTTTTTCTTGTATTTATACCTCTTTCGACCCCGTATATTTTTCGATTTTGGGATTTTGTTCTTTATCTGTTTACTTATTTTGATGACGGTTGGAATGACTGCGCTTACTTTGCATTACCCTGCATTACAGTATTTTATGGTTCCGTATGCACTTCTGCCAATCATAATACGTGTTTTTTTCGATTCACGAACTGCACTTTTCGCACACGTTATTACCATGCTTATAATTTCATTTATGGTGGATAATGCGTTTCAATTTGCCTTACTACAAATTTCGGTGGGAATGGTTGCAGTTTCGAGCTTGAAAGATATGACCCAACGTTCGCAGCTAGCACAAACGGCTCTTTATATTTTTCTGAGTTATCTTACTATCTATTTCGCATTCGAACTCATAACCGAAGGTGAGCTGGAACGAGTTCATTTACAGCCTGTTTTGTATTTTGCTATCAGCAGTGGGTTCCTACTCTTTGCATATATTCTTATTTATCTTTTTGAGAAAATGTTTGGGCTTATATCGGCAGTTACTTTAGTGGAACTTACCAATGTGAACAGCGATTTAATGATGACTTTTGCCGAATCGGCACCTGGTACTTTTCAACATACTTTGCAGGTTTCAAATTTGGCGACTGAGGCTGCTAAGAAAATTGGTGCCAATAGTTTGTTGGTGCGTACGGGGGCTTTGTACCATGATATTGGCAAAATGAAACATCCTGAGTATTTCATTGAAAACCAGTTGGGTGGATTTAATCCGCTCGCTGAAATGGAATTTGAAAAAGCAGCTCAGTTGGTTATCAATCATGTAAGCGATGGGGTAGAAATTGCTAAAAAGAGCCATTTGCCGGAACAAATTATTAACTTTATTACCACACATCACGGTAAAAGTGTCACAAAGTATTTTTATAATTCTTATGTCAATGCAAATCCAGAAATAGCCCCCAATTTGGATCTATACACCTATCCCGGACCATTGCCAAATAGCAAAGAAACAGCCATTTTAATGATGGCCGATGCTGTTGAAGCGCGCTCACGTACATTAGGAATTTACACGGAAGAATCAATAAATGATGCCGTGGAGAAAATGATTGATGCACAAATTGCCGATGGTCAATTCAAAGATGCGCCCATCAGTTTCAGGGATGTTGAAACTGTGAAGTCAGTGTTTAAACTGAAAATAATAAATATATATCACACCCGCATCGTTTATCCTGAATTGAATAAGGATGATAGCTCAAAATCAATCACAAAGAAAAAAAGATAAACATATTTAATTCTAAACTATTTTGTTGATATACCAGAACGACCCTCTTTGAGTGGTCGTTCTGTCTTTGTGCATGGGGTTTCTGACCGATATGCAGTCTGAGATACTTCCAATAATTGTTTTCAATTTTTGCTTCTACCACGTGACATTTGGCTGATTATAAGGGCGTAAAATAAAAGGTTTGTTTATAGTGGCATATCTTTTACTTTTGTAATTTCTTTTTATACTCCTATTTATCAAAACCAAAACCAAAACCAAATCACATTTTAAACTCTTTTCATTCAACGCTTAACAAATGATTCAATGTGCTCTAAAAAAACCTTATTCTTATTTTCTTTAACCTTAGTACAAAGTTCCTAATACGCTACCGCCCAAACCTTATTACTTTATTAAAAACACACCCTCGGTATAAAACGAAGATCCACATTCAAAAGGATAGTTTTCAATTCTTCTCATATACCAATAGTATGGTATATAAAAATACCATGTGAAAGTGATTGTAGAAAATGCTTTGAGTGTCTATTTTTGCATTCGTAATTGATTGTAGAAATAAACAACTTAGAAAATATAGATATGGCTAAAATTGCAAAAAATCTGAACGAACTTATTGGGAATACTCCCTTATTACAATTGTCTAATTTTGCTAAAAACAAAGGATTAGAGGCCCATGTAATCGTAAAAATTGAATCGTTTAATCCCGCTGGTTGCGTTAAGGAACGCATCGCTTTGGCTATGATTGAAGATGCAGAAGCAAAAGGTTTTTTGAAACCCGGAGTTGAAATAATTGAACCTACCAGTGGAAATACTGGAGTTGGTTTGGCTATGGTTTCCGCCGTAAAGGGTTACAAATTGACTTTGACCATGCCCGAAACCATGAGTGTCGAACGTAGAAATCTATTGAAAGCACTTGGCGCAAATGTGGTGTTAACCCCTGGAGCTGGCGGAATGAAAGCTGCAATAGCCAAAGCAGTAGAATTGCATGAGGCAAATCCTTCTTCGTTCATCCCACAACAGTTTGACAATCCAGCCAATGCTGAAATTCATAAGATTACTACTGGCGAAGAAATTTGGAGAGACACCGATGGAAAAGTTGATATTTTTGTTGCAGGAGTGGGTACCGGTGGTACAGTGAGTGGGGTTGGAGCAGCCCTTAAAGCCCACAATCCTAATATACAGATTATTGCGGTAGAACCTGCAGACTCACCTGTATTGTCAGGTGGAAATCCAGGGCCTCACAAAATTCAAGGAATTGGTGCAGGATTTATACCTAAAAACTACAATCCTGCGGTTGTTGATGAGATCATACAAGTTACAAATGATCAAGCTATCTTAACTTCACGTCAATTGGCTCAACAAGAAGGTTTATTAGTTGGTATCTCATCGGGAGCTGCTGCTTATGCTGCTACTTTAGTTGCTCTTCGTCCCGAAAATAAAGGAAAAACCATTGTAACTTTATTGCCTGATACTGGAGAGCGGTATTTGTCAACATTGCTTTATGCGTTTGAAGAATATCCTTTGTAAATTAATTTTAATTAACTGCTTATCCCTTTCGGTCAAGTTGAATAAAATTAGTTAATTAGAAACCTATAAAATTTATAAAATAGTTCTTTAATTGTAACGTTATGACCCCCAAACCCCCAAATGGGGGCTTAAGACGCAGTCTTTTAAAAA
>JBBRHJ010000115.1:0-10535 GCA_038222885.1 Bacteroidales bacterium
TCTCCCGTTCAACATTATGAAACAAAAATTTACTTATAAAGTATTAGAAATGAAAGTAATCAAAGGGCTCTTCCCGAAGGGAATTTAGTTCAACATAGGTTAGCCAAGCCACCTGCCCGACAGCGTTCCGCAGTCAGACAGCTCACCGCAGGGCGGTGTCGGCTTGCCTTGGTCTTTAGGCTTCATTCTAATAAAAAAAACAGAAAACCGCAAGAATAAAATGTATCAAACAATTGTATATTTCACAAATATCGACTACTTTTGTGAAATATAAATCAAAAATATATGAGTCAATCTGTTGATAATAAAATAATAGAATACATAAAGTACAGGACAAGGGGTAAGATCTATTTTGCTGAAGATTTTGCGCAAATTGCCAGTTCTGAATCTGTGCGTAAAAGTCTATCAGTTTTAGTAAAAAAGGGCATTTTAATTCGGTTGGCGCAAGGAATTTATCTTTATCCGAAAACTGACATTGAATTTGGTGTTTTGTATCCATCGGTAAATGATGTTTGCAAGGCAATTGCAAAAAGAGATAAGGCAAGGATTGAACCTACTGGCGTGTTTGCACTTCATAGTTTAGGTTTGTCCACTCAAATTCCGGTGAATGTTGTTTACCTGACAGATGGCATTCCACGTAAAATAAAATACGGAAATAGAATTATCAAGTTTAAGAAAACTGCACCAAAAAACTTGTCAATGAAAGGTAATATTAGCAGTTTGGTTATTGCTGCCTTGAAACAATTGGATAAGAATAACATAACACAAGAAGTACAGCAACAAATTGGGTTAGCATTGAAAAAAGAAACGCCTGAAAACATTAAACACGATGCTCAATTAGCACCCGAATGGATTTCAAAGTTACTATTTTCAATCCTTAAACAGTCGGAATTATGATTTGGACAGGTATTCCCAAGAATAGACGAGTAGAATTATTAAATCTTATCGAAACAAGACCTGCTGGCGCGGATTTGCAATCCGTGACATTATTCAATAGTTACATTGTATTCAAGGTCACAGACCTGCCACAGCGTGCGAAATAAAATTAAATCATATAAAACCCTTAAATTAAATTCAACATGAAAAAGAAAGACATTTACGAAGTTACCTTTAAAATTATTGGAATTGTTGCAACGTACAAGTTTATTGAATCCCTTCTCGGTTCTGCTATTGCTTTTATCATTTTTCACTCAATATCGACAAATATAAATTTAGACTTTATGGGAGGAGTAACTCAAACCAACTTAAGTTTGTATGCTATTCTTATTATTGGGTTGTATGGTTTATTAGGGTATCTGTTCCTGTTTCAAACTGACAAAATATTAAATCTTTTGAGATTGACCGAATCTACCGAAATGACTCTTCAAATCGAAAAGAAAGCTATTTATCATATTGTTGTGCTATTAATTGGATTTTTCATGTTAACATACAGTGCTGTAAATTTAGCAAATAACACTTACTATCATCAAGATGAAGTCACAACCACGAAACAAAACACATTACAAAACACAATCAATCAAGATGCAGCTGGGCAAAAAAATAATTCTATAATAAGCACTTCTACAGTTACTTCACCATTAAGTAGTACGACCACGTCGGTTAATTACTCAAACATAATATTACTTTTACTTTCAATTCTAATAATTATTAAATCGGTAAAATTCTCTATTATTCTTATGCCGAAAGAAAAAACAGAATTAGACGAATAGAATTTCTGGACGGTGGGTTTTGTTTTTAATCCTACCTCCTGATATTCTTAGAATTTTCAATCAGTTCTTAGAAGTCATTGCTTATTCATCAACTCTTCCCTGTGTTTTCGATATTCTATAATGGGTTTATCGCCCATGATTAGTTGTTCGTTCATGCCGAGTTCTGTTCGTTTTGGCAATTGTTTAATTACTACCCGTTTATCCTGCCGAAGTATTACGATATTGGATAGTTTCATCAGGTAATTGACGATGTTTTTCAAAATAGGAATACGCACAAAACTTTGATAATTGCGGAGATAAATTAAAGTGTGATTATCGTCGACTGGAACAAAGGCTGCAAAAATCAGCAAGTTATCGGAAATACAATTTTGCCAAATATTCGGATAGTGAAACTTTAAGTGAAACAATTGTTTGTAGTTCTCAATTTCATTCGGTTTCAAAGGCTTTGTTTTTCCATCGTCGAGTACATTATATACATAAAAGGTTAGTAAATCACCTTCCCGCTCCACTACCGGACCGTGCACTAGCGTTTTATTACCGCCACCTATGGTTGTTTTGTGCACAAATGGCAAATGAACCACATCTAATTGATTTTCAATGCAACGGGAGTAATGCGTATCCCACTTATCGATAAAAGTGGCGTATGACATTGTAGCCAATTCCTCAAAAAAGAAAGGTTTTTCAGTCTTTTTAGTTTCATCGCCCCACCATAGCCAAACTAGTCCATAATTTTCGTAGGTTGCATAAGCCTTCACATGCTGCGAAGCTGGAATGTTTGCGTTTTTCCCATTGGCAGGTATTAGTTTCACTTTCCCATCGCCGGCAAATTGAAAGCCATGGAAAGGACATTCTAACTTATTATCCATGATTTTACCACCTGAAAGTGATGCTCCACGGTGACAGCAACGATCGGTAATACAGTTTAAACTGCCATCAGCATTCCGCCAAAGCACCAAAGTTTCATTGAGTCGTTTTACCTGAACAGGTTTTTTATTGCCTATCTCTTTCGATTCGAGAATCACGTACCATTGATTGTGTATCATAGCTTTAATTTGTAAAAGTCATTACAAATATAGTGTTTTATCATTAATTCTTACTGTATAAATAGCTCGTATTTACTTTCAAAATTTTATATATCTTCTTAAATTCTGTTATCTGTAGAACATATTGTTGACAAGTGCGTTTTAGCTATCGTATATGAATATTTATTTAGTTAAATATATTCAATTTTAATCTATCGTTTAATAATATGAAACGAGCACGACAAGCAAATTTTGACATACAAGAAAATGGTTGGGTGCGAGTTCAATCTGACAAATAAAAAATAAATTACAAACAGATGAAATTAATTTTTTTCTCCGTTTTTCTGATTTTCACTCTTCTAACCGCATCGTTTGTTACTTTGCGTGGTTGGCAGGCATTACAGCCAGTTGGTAATGTTCGCAGTTGGTATTTAGTGGCAAATATTGCCTTTTATATTTTAATGATGCTAAGTTTTATGCTGGGTAGTAGCTTGCACGGAGGATTTGCTAAGGTGTTGACTTTTATCGGTTTTAGTTATATGATAGTGATGTTGTATTTTTTCCTTTCCTTTCTATTAATAGATGCGGTGAGGATAATCAATTGGATTTTTCATTTTTCGTCGGATGGTTTACAGCAGGTTCGTTTGTGGGCATTTGTTGGCACATCAGTTCTTGTTTTTGTGGCAATGATAGTTGGGAATTATAAGTTTAATCATCCTGCTGTGGTCAATATGCAAGTTGAAGTTAATAAATCAACTCAAAATAAAACCCTTAAAATTGTTGCAGTGAGCGATTTACATTTAGGTGTTTCTATTGATAAGAAAAAGCTGAAAGAATATGTAAAATTGATCAATGCACAACAGCCTGACATCGTTTTGATGGCTGGCGATATCTCCGACAGAGCTACTCAGCCTTTGATTGAGCAGCACATGGAAGAAGAATTAAGACAAATTAAAGCTCCAATGGGTGTATTTGCTATCAGTGGAAATCATGAGTATTATTCCGAAAGTCCATATTCTACGGGTGAATTCCTTCAAAATAAATGTGGAATAACTCTTTTAAGAGATTCTGTTACATTGGTAAATAATAGTTTTTATGTGGTAGGTCGCGATGATAAAACCAATCATAAACGACATTCGTTATCGGAAGTAATGGCAGGTCTCGACCACAGTAAACCAATTATATTAATGGATCATCAGCCATTTCATCTCGAAGAAGCTGAGCAAAATGGAGTTGACCTTCAAATTTCAGGACATACACACGATGGACAGATTTTCCCTGGAAATTTGATTGTCAAGAAGATGTACGAAGTCGGTTCTGGTTTTAAAAAGAAAGGAAATACGCATTACTACGTCTCATCTGGCTTAGGACTTTGGGGACCACAATATCGCATTGGAACACAGTCGGAAATAGGAGTGATTACAATGAAGTTTTAATGTAAGGAAAGGAGAAAAAGGCAGAGGCGAAGGCTGAGGCAAAGGCAACAAGGAAACAAAAAGGCTGAGGCGAAGGCAAAGGCAACAAGGAAACAAAAAGGCTGAGGCGAAGGCGAAGGCAACAAGGAAACAAAAAGGCTGAGGCGAAGGCAAAGGCAAGTTAAAAAGCAAACAAGTTAAGAAATAGGGAAGAAGCCACTTATAAATTTTAAATGAGAAAAATTGTAAATTCCCTAAACATTAAACCCAAAACCCAAAACCCAAAACGCTAAACCCAAAACGCTAAACACTAAACCCAAAACTCCTAACTTTTCTTAACCTCTTTTCTTCTTAAAAAACTCTTTCACCAAATTTCCACATTCCATTTCTAAAACACCTGAAACTACTTCAGTTTTGGGATGTAATGAATTGGGTGCAAAAGACTTGAATCCTCGTTTTAAATCGGATGCTCCGTATACAATTCTGGTAATCTGCGACCAACCTAACGCTCCTGAACACATTACGCAAGGTTCAAGCGTAACATACAAGGTGCAATCAATCAGATATTTTCCTCCTAAATATTGTGATGCTGCGGTAATTGCTTGCATCTCAGCATGGGCAGTTACATCGTTAAGCGTTTCTGTCAAGTTATGTCCTCGACCAATAATTTGCCCTTGACATACTATCACAGCTCCGACTGGAACTTCATCACTTAATTCAGTTTTCTTAGCTTCGATTAATGCTTGCTCCATAAAGTATAAATCGGGATTGTTGTCTTTGTTGCCCGTTTCAGAATAGTAGTTAAGTGCCATTTATTAAATAATTTACTATTTATACATTTACAATTCAATGTCGTTTAGTTAGCGATAGTATAGAAAATTGTCCGTAGGACATTAATATCCATAGTATGTATTCCCACATCTGATTGATTTCCCGTAGGGAATAAACCTATTTATCCACTACGTGGAATCGTATTTTGGTATTGAACCTTTTTTATTGATATTGATATTGATTCCCTACGGGAAAAATAATTTAGTAAAATCCAAATCCTTAACTAAACGACATTGATTTACAATTTACGATTTTAGTGTTGACAGATAGTAACTTATTTTTTTCTCAAAATTGTGAATATAAGAAAAATATTCATCCTGTAAATCTTGTAAATCCTGTCTGAAAAATATTTTGTTTTTTTAAATCGTAAATCGTAAATAAAAAAATCGTAAATTCTTAAACGTCTTCTTCAACCACTAGATTATCGATGATAAAATTCTGACGTTCAGAAGTGTTTTTACCCATATAAAATGACAATAAATCCTGAACGGCATCTTCTTTTTTCAAAGTTACCTGATCGAGTCGAATGTCCTTTCCGATAAAGTGTTTAAATTCATCGGGTGAAATCTCACCCAATCCTTTAAATCGTGTTATTTCAGGATTTACACCCAATTTAGCCATGGCTGCTACCCGTTCTTCTTCGGAATAACAATATATAGTTTCTTTTTTATTACGCACCCTGAAAAGTGGAGTTTGGAGAATGAAAAGATGTCCTTTTTTGATAAGATCAGGGAAAAATTGTAGAAAGAAAGTGATGAGCAACAAGCGGATGTGCATCCCGTCGACATCGGCATCGGTAGCCACAATTATTTTGTTGTAACGTAAATTCTCAACGCCATCTTCGATATTTAAAGCTGCTTGCAGTAAATTGAACTCTTCGTTTTCATATACAATTTTCTTAGTTAAGCCAAAACTATTCAGGGGTTTACCTTTCAGACTAAACACAGCCTGCGTATTTACATCTCTACTTTTGGTAATAGAACCACTCGCCGAGTCGCCCTCGGTAATAAAAATACAGGACTCAGCGATGGCTTTGTTTTTTGCTTCATCTTTGGTCGCTGTATCGTTGTAATGCATCCTACAATCGCGTAATTTCTTATTGTGCAGATTTACTTTTTTGGCTCGTTCGCGTGCTAATTTAGTAATGCCAGCAATGGCTTTTCTTTCTTTTTCGGAATCTTGAATCTTCTGAAGCATAATTTCCGAAGTAGAAATATTCCGATGCAGGAAATTGTCCAATTCTTTTTTTAGAAAATCAGAAATGAATTTGTTAACGGTTATGCCTCCTGACGGATCCATGTCGCGTGAACCGAGCTTGGTTTTGGTCTGCGATTCGAAAATGGGCTCTGCCACACTGATAGAAATGGCTGCGATCATTCCATTACGAATGTCTGTAAGCTCTTGATTTTTATTGAAAAACTCTTTGATTGTACGTGCAACTGCCTCTCTGAATGCACTTTGGTGAGTACCTCCTTGCGTGGTATGTTGTCCATTGACGAATGAATAATACTCCTCGCCATATTGATCGCTGTGTGTGAATGCCACTTCAATATCTTCGCCATGCAAATGAATGATTGGATACAGCGGATTGGAAGTCATGTTTTCATTCAGCAAATCGAGCAAGCCGTTCTTGGAGATGATCTTTTTTCCATTGAAAATTATAGCCAAACCCGTATTGAGATAAGCATAATTCCGCAACATGGTTTCAATATAATCTTCCTTGTACAGATAGTCAGTAAATAGTGTATTGTCGGGCACAAAATACACATAAGTTCCACGTTCTGAGTTGCTTAAAATTAGATCTGTATCGCTTTCTAAAATCCCTTTTTTGAATTCAGCTCGGCGAGTTTGACCATCGCGATAACTCTGTACAATAAAATTGGAAGAAAGTGCATTGACAGCTTTAGTACCAACGCCATTTAGCCCCACCGACTTTTTAAAAGCCTTTGAGTCATATTTTCCGCCAGTATTCATAATCGATACGGCATCAATCATTTTACCCAATGGAATTCCACGCCCATAATCACGGACTTCTACATGACCATCATTTACTTTCACCTCGATGGTTTTGCCAGCACCCATTCTGTACTCATCTATACAGTTATCGAGTACTTCTTTAAGCAACACGTAAATTCCGTCATCAATGTGCGACCCATCTCCTAACTTGCCAATATACATCCCCGGGCGGCGGCGAACATGCTCTAATCCTTCTAAGGTGATTATATTGCCATCGCCGTATTCAACTGTCTGTATGTTATTTAATTCTTCCATAAAAATTTTCTATAATCATGTCATCCCGTTGGGATTCGTATTTGGATATAATATCTAATCCTATAATCTTTTCATCCCTTCGGGATTTTTTGTTTACATATAAAATCTAATCCTATAAACTTTTCATCCCTTCGGGATTTTTAATAATCCAAGCTTATCAACTTCAATACAACTGTTACTTTAATGTTAATCGTAAATGTTTAATCCACAATAGCCATCGGGAGTAAGTTCTTGTTACTTGTCAACTTATTAGAAATAAATTATTTTTCTGACAGAATTTACAGGATAAATAGTTTGTTTTATTATTTATCAGAATTAAGTAGCAGGATTAAGCTGCCATCAACTCTCAAAATAGTAAATGTTTAAATAGTAAATTCTTCCTCGCTCGTAACTACCGTGTTATCCAACTCTCAGGATTCATCAAAGTTCGACCTTTGTAAATTTGGAAGTAAAGTTCGGTTTTGTTGTCATTATCTCCATCGGTATAAATTCGACCAATCGATTGTTTGGCAGAAATTTTATCCCCAACATTCACGTAAATGTTCGTCAAGTTGGCATATACCGTTCTATAATCGCCATGTTTCACAATCACTGCATTATTACTTCCGGGAATAGAGAATCGTTGGGTAACTTCCCCTTCAAAAACCGCTCTGGCATTTGTTCCAGCTGGCGTTTGTATGTAAATCCCTTTGTTGTTGGTTGTTACGTGAGTCAGCACTGGATGCGGATGAACTCCATATCGGCCACTTATAAATCCTTTGTCGGTAGGCCAAGGCAAACGACCAGAATTAGCAGAAAAGTTCCCTGAAATCAAAGTTTCTTCTTTCGTAAGGGTCGAAACTGCCGATGTACTAGTGCTCGTAATAGGTTTTGGTTTTGTAACTTGTGTATCTTGCTTCTCAGTTGGTTTGGAAGGTTGTTTTTTGTCTTGCGCCAATTGACGTTTGCGTTCTTCCTCAGCTTTTCTAGCTATTTCGGCTCTTCTCGCTTCCTCAGCTTTACGAGCTACTTCTGCTTTGCGTATTTCCTCGGCAATTATTCGTGCAATTTTATTGTCCAAATCATTTGCCTTACGTTGTTGAATCTTTAAATCGTCTCTTAGCTTTTTTTCTTTTTTCTGTAAATCAGTCAACAGAAATTTCTCTTTTGATTGATCTTTTGACAGTTTATTGGTTTCAATTTCTTTCTGTTTTACGACATCTTCCTTGGTATTCTTGTTTTTATTTAAACTGTCCGATTTGGATACAATGTCAGTTTTTACCTTCTCAATTTTTCGTACCTGTTCTTTCCTATAATCAGTATATTCCTTTACATAGCGAAAACGACGATAAGATTGATCGAAGGATTCAGCCGATAGAACAAACATAATTTTGGTATATATACTCCGATTAACATGTGCCTCTTGCACCAATTTGGAATAATCCTTTTTTAAACTTGATAAGCGATTTTCCAATAATCGTTTTTCCTGACCGAGCCTACCAACTTCATTATCCAATTCATTAATCTCTAAGCCAATACTCGAAATCAAATTTTTCCGAACACTTATGTTCTTATTGATAATGTTCAACTTATTGACCGAGCTTCGCTGAGATTTCTTGGTTTCATTCAGCATCTTATTGGTCGACTCCAACATTTGAAGCGTCTTTTTACGTTGGGTTTCAAGGTCTTTTACCGATTGAGCCTGCATAACAAAGCCAATCAACAAAAAACCTATGATGAATAAAAATCTGTGAAAACGTTGGAAATTCATATATTTATTTTTGTAAAATAGAAGTTGTTTTAAATAGTAAACGAGGAAACTAGTAAGCGAAATACAAATAAGGCTGAGGCATAGGCTAAGGCTGAAATAGGAAATTAGACTCTGATTCAGTAAAGTTCAGCTAATGACTTTTCAAATCCCAAACTCTTCAAATCCCAAACTCTTAAACAAACATTTAACACAAAACGCTTATTTATTCATCAACTGCTTAATATCTCCTCTTGTATACTTACTTGTATCAAGTGACGAAAATATTACTTTATTATTAAATGTAGCCTTTGAAATATTGAAATCACAATTCAAATTATGTTTCAGGTTCTTAGCTTCAATCTTGATTGTTAGTGGGAAATTGACCATATCCAAATTTGCAAAATCAGCATAATCAACTGTCATTTGATAATCAGAACTTTTGGGTTGTAACTGAATTCGCTCAATCCGATACTGTGAATTTATATCAGCACTTTGCTTAATCACCTTACATTCAGTTGATAATCTACTTAGATTTTTATCAGTTGCACTCAAAGTGAAATTCTTTGCATTTAATTCTGGCGAGCAGACGTTAAATAGTTGGTTTGAAATTACCGATTGCAAATCCTTGAAGCTGATGCTGAGTCCAAATTTTTCCTCAATATACTTAAAATTAATCGCATAAAGCTTTTTATTTATTTTGTCGAATGCCAAAATACTGTCGGGAGTAATTTCAAGTTTAAACAACTCGAACCCAAAAGCAGGCATAATTGAAATGTGCATAGCCGAATCGGTTCGGATTTTACAACTTGCTGCCACATTGAAAGTTCTACCATCCACATTCAGCGACAAATTCATTTTGTTTACATTCGCTGTGTTAAACTTGGGTTGCTGTTCCTGTACTTTTTGTATCAACTCGCTCACCTTTTCTGTCGAAACACCTTGCTTAACTGTGTTTTTTACGGTCTTACAACCGATAACCAAAAGGACAATTATTAAAATTGGTATTAATCGTTTTGTTTTCATATTCTACTTTGCTTGTTCCTTCTGAGTGGACAATGCATTTTTAATTTTTTCGGTAAGTTCGGGAGTTACAATACCCATTTCTTTGGATTTTTGCCACATCTTGAGGGCATTCACTCCATCGCCAGTTGCCATCAATATATCTCCGTAATGCTCATAAATTACTCCTGAATCAGTGCCTGGTTTAAGATTGTCAACCGCCCGTTCAATATAAAATTTAGCCAAGGAGTAGTTGGCTTGTTGGTAAAATATCCACGCATAAGTATCTAAATAAGTGCTGTTTCCTGGTTCTTTTTCTACCGTTTTCGCACTCATGTTCTCCGCTTTTTTCAAATCTGTATTTTCCACCGACAAATAATACGCATAATTATTCATTACAAAAATATTCATCGGACTAAGTTTCAATGCCTCATCATAAGCCGCAAAAGCATCTTTGGTATTATTCTTTTTATAATAGATGTCACCAATTTGCGAATATATATCCGTTTTTAATGCAGCATCCTTTTCTGTACAAATGGTCAATGCTTGTTGGTGAGTT
>JBBRHJ010000116.1:0-10436 GCA_038222885.1 Bacteroidales bacterium
TCAGTTTAGCACCCGGAGAAACCTCAACACTGTTTAATGTGAGTGGGGCATCCAAGGTTAACGCTCCACCACTATCAATTATAACACCACAGGTTGGACATGTTGGCAAACTGGATGCATTAACATTGCTTTTTAGATGAGTTGTCGTTGTAAATTCAAGTGCTCCGACAGATGGAGGATCACTCCTCGTACTTCCATTCTGATCCAGTACGGGAACTAACTCGGGAGAACCAGAATTTTTCACACCAGCACCAATAGCAACACTCGTTGCTGACAATGGAACTGCATTGTTAGCACTATATAAAACCGGAATTTTCTGACTGGAGGTATTCGTTGTGTAGCTTGCAAATAAAGGTGAATCGTTGGCTGGATCTACTCTATACGTAAAAGTAACTGGTGTACTTAAACTGACGAGCGTTCCACTACTAGCTGCAACAATATTGTTTGGACCAGTTACTACTGTTCCTGTGAGTGCAGCTCCTTCATCAGCCCCAACATAAGGTGCTATATCCATTTGACCGGCGGAATTATAATTATAGGCAAATATAGTATTTACCAAAAGCGTTTGTGAAAATTTAGCGGGACTATCTGCATGTAGATATGCCAGAGCACCTCCGGCCGCAGTTGTGGATGTATTGCCCGCTAATGTACAATTGGTCATGGTCAGATAACCAACTCGATTCCATACCGCGCCTGCCACAGTACCACTGTTATCATAAAAAGTACAGTTGGTCATAACAGCAACTTGAACTACGTTATTTACATTAATAAAGCCTCCAACACTGCCATCGCCTGTCGATTTATTGGATATGAATGAACAATTATTCAATACGGTGGTTTTGTCCGCTATAGTGTTATTATTTGAAATTGCAGCCCCATAAGGTCCTGTGGCATTATTTCCTTTGAAAATAGAATTGGAAATAGTCGCTTGAGTATAAATGATGATAGCTGCACCGCCTGCTCCACTTTTGTTATTTTCAAAAATACAATTTCTTACAGTTGCCGTCCCTTTAAAAGCAACTCCTCCTCCATTGCCAACAGGTGCGGCTCCGGTTGTTTTTGTTTCATTATCTTTAAAAGTACAACCATCTAAGACTACATTCATTCCTGTAGCATTACTTATGTACAAACCGCCTCCATAAGTTCCTATTCCTTTAGTCACCGTACAATTTCTCATTGTAAAATTTAGTTTTCTTTCTACGTAAATAACCCCACCATAAGGCACACTCGGGACAGTACCAACAGCAAGACTGGAAATGTCTCCACCTTCGAGATTCAAGTTGTTCAATGATACAGTGTAGGACGAAGTAGTATTCCCAATATCAAAAATTCGCCATTTGGAAACGCCAGATTCTGTTACTTTTATGGTCGCACCTTGCCCATCTAGTTGTAGATTTTTGGCAAAGGCTATTTCACTTGCCAGTACAATGGTGTAGCCTGTTGGAATAACAATACTGTCACCCGATGCTGCACTTGCAATTAATGTACGTAAAGTTCCAGCACCAGTATCACCACTAGAAGATACCGTGTAAGTTGTTTTTGCAAACAATGTTGTTGTTAGTACTAACAACAATCCGATTAGAGTTGTGATTTTTAGTTTCATAATAAAATTAATTAACATCGCGTTTTGATAACTATTAATTATTTAAATATACCATCTTTCCAAATCACTTTTTCGCCCCAAAATGGCATATAGGTGTTTTTGCAAATAATCTGCGAAGTGTGTCCCAGCGTTTCAAGAATTGGGAAACGAATAGGCGAAACTCCAATTTGATGTCTCAATTCATTTAGATGTGATAAAAAGGCTGTATTAGAATTTACTTGTCCTGCGCCCGAACCAATAATGTTATTTTCCACTTTTGCACCGTTGCGTAATATCATTAAGCTTACTGATCCTCCTTGTACATTCGTAAACTGTTTGGGGTCAAAGGAAGAATCGCCACAATGAAGTATGGAGAAATTACCCGAATCGTCACCACAGTCAATCCGAAAAACGGTCACGAAATTAACTGGATCTCCTCCATCGTGATCTGTTATGGAGGTCTTTATCGAAAATTTACCTATCGTATAGCTAGTAGGAGTTTTTGAACAATACATAGTACTTGCCGTGTAGAAATTCGATAACACTGGTTTTCCAGCAGCATTCATAGCCTGCATCAGTTCTGTACTTATATGGTCGGCGTGGTTGTGTGTAACACAAATAAAATCAAGATATGGCGCAAGCTTTGCAGCCCAACGATGATTTATATCCACACCGAAACAACTCGAAGGAGCTTTTACGATAAAGCCCATGTTATACAGCAACCACACTGCAACAGTTCCATTTTCCACTTTCTCGTTTTTTACTCTGTCCAAAACCTGATCAAATGCATATCGGTAACAAGATAGAATGGGATTTGTTTTCTCCATATCTATGGCAACTTGGTCTGAACTACTCAAGTATTGCTGAAAAGTGTTGGGAGACAATAAATCAGCATATCCTTGTATTTTTAGTAAAAGATTTCGCCTTGTATTATCCACATTGAAAGCTGTAGTTACCCAAAGCTGATGTAAGGTTAAAATTGCATCGTTGGTAAAACTTGTTTGTTCAATGGCTATGGAAACAGATCTATTAATAACTGGATCAACAGCTTTCACGACTACGTTTCCTGCTTGTAAAATCCCTTCTCCTGCATAAACATCTGCAACAAAATAATAGATATTTGTGCCCGAAACCCATACAGTTCCGTTCTTTTGATGTATCCAGGTAGGGAGTTCAAAACTTACAGGAAAAGTAGATGTAACTTCCAATGAAAATTCGAGATTTATGTTTGTTATAGAGATACCATCTGCTGCCTCTTTTACAAAGAGCGAATTCTGAGTTACAGCAATTGTAATTTTATCACATCCCTTCGAGCTAACTGTTACCAAAGCCGTTCTGTCGCTTCCTGTTTCTAATTTTGGTGCGGAGATTTTGATTGATTGACCTACTATAGAAACTGAGCACCACGCATCAGAAGATATAGCTTCAAACAAATTATTGCTATTGACGGGGACTGAAAGAGTTCCTCCCAAAGCGGTGAAACTTTGACTCAGTTTAGCATTATCTATTTTTAGGAATGCGGGGTCACTTTCTTTACAGGCATTACCAAAGAATAATACGGTCAACAGTATGAGAATTGATATTTTTTTCATTTATTATTTCTGATTTATCTGAGCATTTGGTTTAATTTGCCGTTTTTCCAAACAAATTTTTCACCCCAAAATGGCATAATTGTATGATTGCAATTGATCTGAGAAGTATGATCCAGCGTTTCTATAACTGGAAAACGATGGGGCGAAACACCAATTCTATGTCTTAATTCTATGATATGTGATAAAAAAGCATAATTTGTTTTCACTTGACCGCTTTCTGTTCCAATGATATTGTTTTCTGCTAAAGAACCATTTCTAAGTACCAATAAGTTCACCTTTCCACCTTGTACATGTGTAAATTGTGTCGGTTTAAAGTCGGAATCTCCACAATGTAATATGGTGAAATTTCCTGTATCATCTCCGCAATCAATCCGATAAACGCTAATAAAATTTAATAGTTTGGTATTATGATCGGTAATATCGGTACGAATAGAGATATTTCCGATTTTATAGGTTGCAGGAGTTGTTGAACAATACTTATTACCTGGTTCAAAGAAATTAGACAACACAGGTTTATTGTGACTGCTCATGATCTGCATCAGCCCAAGACTTTTATGATCTTCGTGATTATGGGTAACACAGATAAAATCCAAATAGGGTTCAAATTTTTCAGCCCATCGATGATTAATATCTATGCCGAAGCAGCTGGATGGAGTTTTAACTACTATACCCATATTATAAAGCAACCATATAGCGACAGTCCCTTTTTCAACCTTCGTATTTTTCACTTGAAATAAAATACTATCGAATGCATTCCTATAACAATATAGAATGGGATTTGATTTTTCCATTTCTATGGAAGTTTGGTCAGGACTTATTAAATATTTATCAAAAGTTTTATAGGATAAACTATCAGCATAAATTTGAATTTTTTCAAGCAATTCCCTTCTTTCTTTGTTTACAGTAAAAGCAGATGTTTTCCGTAATTGACTCATCGTTAATGCAGCGTCATTACTGCTTCCATTTGAAGCATTCTGGCTTTTAATAATTGATATAGTCACAAATAAAAGGACTATGGGGATAATTATTTTTCTCATGGATTATTATAATTTTAATTTATCAAAACTTGATTCATTTCACTACAACTTTTACGTCATCTAATCCCAACCTGCTGTTTCCGTCGAGGGTTCCCAGACTCGGACCTGCTAAAAATACAATCTGTGTATTGGAAGTAGCTCCGGTAATTATAAATGTATATACGGCTGCTGGATCATTTTGCCAAAGCCAGCCTGCACCGTGTTCACGAGCTTGGGTGTCAGGAAAATTGTCGATTGAAAAGTGTGTAACAGATGGTGTACCTCCTCCTAATACAGAGATATTGAATTCATGATATTTATCCTTTACGCCAGTTCCAGAAAGATAACCACAAGCCTTAAAAGTAACCACTACATCTTGTGTCCCGGTTAAACCTGACAGCTTTGGTGAAACTAAATCTGCTCCCGTATTGCCTCTACAGAATTTCAAATAACCACTTCGAGTCCACACATCATATACTGCCGTTGTTGTACTAGTCCATACTTTTCCTAATGTTGGCCAGCTATCTAATCGAATTTCGTTGGTTGATGTGAAAATATCTGTACTCGTGCTTGTTGCCCAATCAAAATGTTCATCTAAAAGAGGAAGAACCACATTGGTTTGCAATATAGAAACTGAAACCGGACTTACCTGTATAGCAGCATCAGCGACTTTAATAATAACATTCCCCTGACGATCACCCGAAACTAAAGGCGATGCATTGAAAGAATACACTGCTTTTCCGATAGCAGGAATATTTGTTGATTTCGCTTGTATCCAGTCTGGAAGTTCGTAAGAGAAAAGAATGTTAGATGTTATCTCTAAGGTGAATTCCAGATTATTATCAGAGATTGACACCGTTTTTTCAGTTACCAAAATATAGGGAGTTGCCGCATTTTGAATTATCGTAATTTGAGTAGCTGGCAACCCTTCTGAGCTAACAGTAATAATGGCAGTTCGTTTTACTGCATTTTCATTTTGCACTGTTGATATTCTTAAATTATTAGTTCTACCACCAGTATATATTTCTGTCGTGCACCACGATTGATCTGAAATTGCAGTAAATTCTTTATTGGAATTTACCGTTGCAAATTTAGTTCCTCCTATTTCTCCAAAATCATAACTTAATTGCACGTCGGCAATCTCTAACTTAGGTGAGTTATCTTGACAGGCAGTTATAAAACCTACAAGCAATATAATAGCTGAAAACTGAATGAGTTTCTTCATGATATAATGATATTTACTTAATAATTAGTACTGTCCGTCCAACCTGGATTTTGTGTTAACTTGCCTTCAGTGAGTACACGCTGATCAGCCGGAATAGGCCATAAATAATCTCTGTTTTCGTTCCATGTACAAATAATGGTTGGAAATGCAATAATATAGCCGGAAGTTCCATTTGAAAGAACAATGTCAGTGCCTATTAACATCCTCGTAGTAAGGCTGCTTGTAGGTGCGGAAACATAAATTTCCAGATCATTTGTACCATCTCCATTCATATCGTACAGTCCTGGTCCTGGAATATAACAGCCATAATAAGGAGTCTGACTGTTCACTAATTGTGCACCTTCTTTCCATCTCAGCATATCCCACTGACGAATACCTTCCATCACGAGTTCTACGGTTCGTTCTCGGCGTATTTCAAGAATCACTCCAGTGTTACTGTTTTGGGTAACATTCGGGTAACAAGCTTTAAGAAAATTATCAGGATTAGCATTGGCTGTTGCCATATTCATAGCAGGCATTTTTGCTCTCGTACGAATCCTATTGACTGACAGATCAAGATCAATTTGTGTAAGAGTTCCAAGCTCAGCTTTTGCTTCAGCATAATTAAGATATACTTCTGCGGCACGCATTAAATTCCAGTCGGCTGTGCCTTTACCTGAACCATCCTGAGCTGTTGTAGATACATATTTAATAGGCTGATAGCCAGTTACAGACCAAAGTGTGTTTCGAGTATTTGATGTATTACCTTTCTGTATGTAACTTGGACATAGTACGGTTTGTGCCATGCGGGCATCACGTAATTTTACTTCATCCGTATAAAATAGTGTTTGATAGCCCGTTTTATCGGTAAATCGTGACCCATCAGTCATCAGATAATGATTCATGAAACGGCGTGTAAATCCTGCTCGGTCGTTAAGAATATTGAACTGAACACTATTAGGAATATTTAATCCTGAAAAATTATAGATACGAGCCAACACCACTTCGGCTGGTTTTGCAACATCGCTACAAAAAAGATCTCGGTAAGGTTCACTTCCTTCGTTGTACAAGGTATAGCCAGATGTAGTAATAAATAAGTTCGCCGCATCTGCTGCCTGCTGTAGATATTTGTCATAATCAGCCATACCGTGATATTTTCGGAAAGTCCCTTCATAGAGTGCTGCTCTTGATTTAAAGGCCAGTGCAGTCCATTTAGTCACTCTTGAAATATTTTTCGTTCCTGATAATTGTTCAATGGCTTTATCAAAATCCAGCATTACTTTATCCATTACAAACTCCCTGTCATCACGGGCTTTTTTAAGTAATTCATCATCTTTCGAACCAAGTACCTGATCATACCAAGGAACATCTCCATAACGCCTTACTTTTACAAAATAAAAGTAAGCCCGAAAAAAATAGGCAACACCGTCATATTGTTTGCGAATGTTCTCATCTTTGCAATTTTGGGATTGTTGCAAATAATAATTTATGGCACGTAACTGACCCCATGACCAACCATTTTCTGTGGCGGCCGAACGGGTACCGGCAATTATATCTTGAAAATTTCGATCTACAACATCATCGGCATTTTGCCCTGCTGCATCATCAGCAACATCCAACATTGTATAGAATTGATTCGTCCAGAGTTGTAAATCGGATTCAGTTTTAAAATAAGCCTCCGGTGTTATTGAATCCTCTGGAATAAGTGTTAAATCACAACTTGTGCAAAATAAACCTATTAAGCAGAGATGGATTATTACGATTATATTTATTGCTTTTCTTTTCATTTCTATCGTATTTAAAATGTTACATCAAGATTTACAGAGAATGTTTTGGAATAGAAATACCCCACACCGCTGTTCGAATTATAGGTGCTTGGAGTTACTGCCAATTCAGGATCTATCCCTGGAGCATATTTTTTGAGTGGTGACCAATACCAAAGATTCTCTCCCGACAAGGATAAACGTATTTTCTGGAAATAATTTTTTAAAGCAGGTACCGTGTAACCTATAGTCAGATTTTTAAACCGCAAATAAGCAGCATTCTGTAAATAACGATTATTCGTTTCGCTAAGTGCTCCACCGCCATAAGCCTGATAACCACGTTGTCGAGGGAAATATGCATTTGGATTTTCTTCAGACCAGCAATTTTTTTCGAAATCTTTCTGTATAAATGTAGTGGATGGGAATGCGTAAGGTCCAAAAAAATCATAGGACGATTGTCCGCTTGCCGGATACCAGTCTTGTTTTCCTACACCCTGAAAAAATGCCGAAATATCAAAGTTATTCCATCCTAAATCCAATCGAAATGAATAAGAGTATCTGGGCAGAGAATTGCCAATAATTCTCCTATCACCCGGATCAGCTACTGTACCGGAACCTTGTGATATAATTTTATTGCCATCCATATCTTCAAATTGGACATCACCTGCACGCAAGTAGTTCGCACCAACTCCTTTGCTGCTATACACACGTTGGTTTACCGCCCTGTCATCAATAGTTGATTGATACGCTGCCGCTTCTTCGTCTGTTTTAAAAAGTCCCGATACATGGTAACCCCATATTTCTCCGAGTGTTTGTCCTTCGTAATAGTCCGATAGAACTTTATTTGGATTATTGTATTTGGTAATTTTTGTCAAATAATCACCCAGTGTAGCTGAAAGGCCATAGTTAAACCGCTTGCCTGCAAGTGCAAAATGGTCATTCCACCTGACATAGATTTCATAGCCTTTAGTACTTAGGTTAGCGCAATTTTCTTTCGGTGTGGATGTTCCATAAACATTTGGAAGTGTAATGGAAGTAGTCAACATATTCTTTGTATCACGTGTATATAAATCAGCCGTTACATTCAAACGGTTATTCAGGAATGATATATCAGCTCCAGCATTGTAAGTTGTAACAGTTTCCCAGGTAAGATTAGATGAAATGGGGGCAGTTACAGATGCTCTTTTAGCCAAATTCACATCATCAAATGTATAACTCATCACATTGTCAATACTTATTTGGTCAATATACGGATAATAACTGCTCATTTGTTGATTACCCAAACTACCAACGGAGAGGCGGAATTTGACGTTATTAAATACATTTTTCATCGGTTCGAAGAACTTTTCTTCACTCAAACGCCATCCACCTGAAACCGAAGGAAAAAATGCCCAACGATTGCCTTCTTTAAAACGCGAAGATCCATCCCCTCTGGAGCTAATTTCCAAAAGGTATTTACTTTCAAAATCATAATTGACACGACCAAAAAAACCTAAGGTGCGAAGAGTACTTATGTTTTGCTGTAAGGTTATAATTCCCTTTGCAACAGCAAAAGTAGCCAGATCTTCATTGGATAAATCCATTTGTTTTGCTTGCATAGTTGTATAACGGTAATCAGTATACTGACTCCCAGCCACTACTGTTAAATGATGCTTGTTGTTCCATGCATGCTGATAGGTAGCATAAATATCTGTATTACTTCCAGTTTCTGAGTAACGATTTTCAGTATAAGCATTTTCAACTGCTCCCGAACTAAATGTTCCAAATACATCCAGTTGGCGGGAGTAATCAAAAGTATTATTGCGATATCTGTTTACAGGATCCCTCATTTTGTATCCGTAAGATGCTGTAAGGGTCAGGTCTTTTGAAATACTCAAATCAAACTGATTACTGATGATAATATATCTGTTGCTTTTTGAATTAAATGAATTATTAGCAGTTATTGCTCCGGCGTATCCTGTTCCCATGGGAGAATTCGCATACAACTGATTTGTATATTGAACAATAGAACCATCAGGATTTATTGGTAGAAATGATGCCGATGTGTTTGCTTCTAAAGATGAAATGGTCTGTTCGTATTCGGGACGTCCGGGATATCTCATTTCCGATTTGTCCATATTAATATTATTGGAATAACGTAGCCAGGGAGTAATTTTTGCGCTAGTTTTTGCACGAAATGAATAGTCCTCAAAGCTATCTCCAAATACTCTAAAAATACCTTTTTGATTTAGATACCGACCACTCACATAATAATTGAACTGGTCATTACCACCTGTAATGGAAATATTTTGTTCCTGCTGGGAACGAGTCCGATTATAATAGTAACCAAACCAATCAAAGTTTGCATAATAATTATAATTCCCATTTTCAGCTACTTCCACCCATGGACGTCCGGGTTGTTCTGTTTTATCGTTACGTCGATCCAACAGTTTCTGAAGTTCACCATTTGCTTCAGGATAAAGGTACATATCTACTCCATTGTACGCCTTATAAAATCTGTTGCTTAACACAACCTGATCATAACCTGTAGTAATAAAGTCTGTTGAGGTTGTATTTTGTGATAATCCATATCGACCGGAATAACTAATTGTAGCTTTACCATTTGTAGAACCTCCTTTTTTAGTAGTAATCAATACCACACCAGCTGATGCTTTTGCACCGTAAATAGCAGAGGCAGAAGCATCTTTCAAAATAGAAACTGATTCTATATCATTCGGGTTTATTTGCTTCAGATTAACTTCTATTCCATCAGCAAGAATCAATGGTGTGCCAGAATTAACCGAGATAGATCCTCGTATGTCGATCGAATAATTTGATTCAGGAGAACCGGTTCCCAATTTAAGGTTGACTGATGGATCAGCTCCGAGTAAAGCATTTGCAGCTGAAATAACCGGGCGGTTATTTAGTTCCTTCGCACTGATTGTGCTAACAGCGCCTGTTAGATTTATTTTTTTTTGAACTCCATACCCAACAACAACGACTTCATTTAAAGCATTTCTATTTTCTGAAAGTGTGATTTTAAAGTTTGTTTTGCCATTTATAGACTCAACCACAGGCACATAGCCGATATAAGATATAACTAATTTGCCATCTAATGGAGTTTCTAATATGAATTTACCATCAACATTACTAACTGTACCTTTAGTTGTCCCTTCTATTTTTATTGATGCGCCAATAATGGGTTGTGAGTTTTCATCAATAACGAGTCCGCTAATATTTTTTTTTTCGTTTTGATTTGAATTTGATTTAGCAAAAAGAACTATCAAATTTTTTTTCTCA
>JBBRHJ010000117.1:0-10414 GCA_038222885.1 Bacteroidales bacterium
AATAACTTTCTTAACGCTTCGCTAAAAGTTATTTCCCGTAATCAACAATGGTTCATCATCATTATCATATTTTTTTGATTTTTTAAAAAATATAAAACAAAAATAAGTAGAAAAACGGTCAACGCATTTCAGGCATTAACAATCTTGATTCTTGATTCTTGATTCTTGATTCTTGATTCTTACCTTCTTTGCTCTTTTATCTTTGTTCTACCTATGGTTTCAAATCAACACAGTAAATCTTTTTCGAATCGCGCAATAATAAATATCCATTCGCAAAAGCAAATGGCCCCCATGCATCATGTCCTTCGAGTATTTTTATCTCGTTTAATAATTCAAATTTATTGCTTTTGGCCGAAATCATTGTCAAAACACCTTCATCACTTAAAATCAAGAATTTATCATTCAAAAGCATGTAGGGACCAAGTCCATAACGCTGCGTTTTTCCACTTTGCCAAACAGGTGTTTTTACATCAGCAACGTTATAACAAATAAACTGGTTTCGGTTTGCACCTGCATCTTTGGGCAGGATACCATATATTTTTCCATTGTAAACAATTGGTGATTGTTGCTCCGATGCAAGTCCTTCGTGTGGTAAGAACTTTTCTTCAAGCTTTGCACTGAAATTTCCATTGTTTTCTGTAAGTTGAATCACAGCTCCACCAGCTCCATAGCCACCAGTAACAAATATTCGATTGTTTCCTAAATTTACTGGCATAGGAGCAATTACCGAAGGAGCCCAATCGCTAATTTCCCAAAGCAGCTTGCCTTTATCAGCCTCTTCGGCCGAAACTCCAAAAACACTTCCAATTGATGCGTAAATATACAATCTTTTACCTGAAATATTTACAGGCAAAATGGAAGAATGTGACATTTTACGGTTATTCGGGTTAGGAGTTTCCCAAAGTACTTTCCCTGTTTTGCAGTCTACACCTATCATCAACGAACTTCCCCCAACCGCGATTACCGCCACATTATTGTCGATAAGAGGACATTGACCTGTGTACCAAAGTGGTGTTTCAGTTTTGTACTGCTTTTCTAAGTCGATGCCCCAAAGCAGATTGCCTGTGAGCCGCTCCACACACATTACATGGCTGCGAGGCCCCATGGTAACAACATAATCTTCGTTTACCGCCGGAATGGTGCGTGACATACCATGATTGCGTTTAATATGTACATTGTACCACCTACGCCATAGCTCTTTTCCCGTTTCCAACGAAAAACATTTGAGTACATCGGCTTTTTCTTTTTCATCGTAATCGATAAAATAAACCAATCCATTGTAGATAGCAGGTGCAGCATGCCCTTCGCCAGTTGCTACAGACCATACAACTTTGGGAGGTTTGGCCTCCCAGTTTTCATTTATCTGGTAGGTAGTTTGCAGAATATTATCATGATTAACACCTCTGAATCCAGGCCATTTTTCGGTTAATGTGGAAGAATAGGTTTCAAATTGCTTAAAATGCTCACCAATTTTTACGTCCTCTATGTTTTTACTTCCAACGCTATCCGTTAATTTATCCATCCCTGGTTCATATACAAAGAAATGGCTTGTAGGGTCGAATAAAAGCCAAAAAAGCAACAATAGCAAACTAATGCTTGCTGTTGTTGCTATTAATATTTTGATTCTTTTATCGTTCAAAACTAACAATTTAAAATATAATTTTTATTCTTATGCTAAACCCTTTTGTCTTTTATCTTTTGTCTTTTGTCTAAAATCCTGGCTCTTGGCTCTTTACTCTGATTTCACATTATAAGCCAGTAATGTATTTCCATGACGGACATACAACACAGCTTTGTCAATTACTGGATGTGCCCAATGTTGTTCGGTGCCAAGTACAATACGAAATTTCGACTTCAGCTTGAAACTATTGTCAGAAATTTCCATAATTCCCATTTCGCCATTGTCGGCATAACAGTAAAATAAACCTTCGGCGTAAATTACTGCACCTTTGCCAATTTCTTTGGATACGAAAAGTTGATTTCCTGTTTTAGCATCAATACATTGCCAGTTGCGGTCATTCTGATGTCCAGAACCAATTATAAAATCGTTGATCCAAACTGCACCGCCCATTTGACTGTCGAGGGTCGTGTTTCTCCATAATTCAGTTACACTTTTTCCATCATCAGCAATTTTTACCATTACACCACCAGTTTTGTAGCCAGTTAAACTGTAGAGGTAACCATCTTTGTAAAGTGGTGTATTGGGGTGTATGGAATAAATGTTAGTTTGGGCTACTTTCCAAAGTAGGTCACCATTCAAAGGGTCGATACCTACAATATTATTGGTAAGTGAAGTAACAAATATATTTTTACCCTTGTGATTAATTAAAAGTGGAGAACAATATGCCGATGCATCTCCAGTTGCTTGCGATTTCCAAATTTCAGCACCTGTATTTATATTCAAAGCAACTAAGACAACATCGGTTCCGCCTGGAGTAAAGAAAACTTTATCGCCCAAAATTACTGGAGCTTCCACAATTCCCCATTTGGGAGTGCGCGAGCCATACTTTTTAGACATATCAACCGACCACACTTTTTTACCGGTGGCAGCATCCAAACAAAGTGCTTCGCCATAAGCAGTTGCAAGGTACAATTTGCCTTTGTTATATATTAATGAAGTACGAGTTCCAGGGTATGATTCGGTCCAATCTATGCCATATTCTGCTTTCCATATAAGTTTTCCGTCAGTTCCTAAGCAAAAAGCCATCCCTTTTCCGTCAACTAAGCCTGTTATATACAATTTGTTATCAACCGCAGTTACCGATGTAAATCCTTGTCCGAGACCATCGAAACTCCAGAGCAATTTTGGTCCTTCGGCTGGCCACTCTTTCAATAAACCTGTTTCGTTATAAATACCATTTCTGTCAGCACCCCGCCACTGTACAAGGTCTTGTGCAACGCTATTAAAACTCAAAAAAATTGCAAAAAATGTTACTAAGAAATACGTTTTATTCATACAAAGCTGTTATTTGATTATTAGTAAAAGAGAAACATTAATTTATCTTCGCAAATGTAATGTATAATTTCTAATGTAACTTAGCGATAAACAAGTAAATACACGAAATTAAAATTAAATATTATTAATAAATGGTAGTTATCTGCTTGGTAATTATTTTCACCTGAATCTACTTTTTTGGACATTTAAATGATCACTTTAATACTTTGAGGTACTTGCATTTGTTAATCGATATATAATTATGACTATATTTGATGATATACATACAGAATACTAATTCCCGATAGGATTTAAAATGTGTCAAATAATACCACATAAAAAATACACAAAATTACTTTTTATTGTACATTAAATCAAAAAATTAAATTCGATTATTTCCTTTCTGGATTCAGGAAGTTATTAGTAGTCCACTAGCGAAATAATATAAGCAAAGGCTATTCTTATCAGTTAGATACTCAGGTTCGAAAAAAAATCACACAAATTATGGAGAAGAGGGTAGAACAGGTTAGCATTCAGGCATATCACCAATATCACTATTTTCTGAGTGAATCTAAATCTGAATGTGAACAAGAAAAAGTATGTCGGTTTTAAGCTTCGCGAAATTGAGTAGGAAGTACGCCATGTATCTTATTTCAATATGAATATTGGAAAATCGATTACAAATCACAACATGTTAAACCTGCCATCGCCAAGATTCTATGTCTAAAAAATGATTTCGCCACCTGAAAATTAGGTATAGTGAGTTTTTTAGTACCTTTGTGGCTTATAACTTGTAAATTCATATTTATGCGTATTGATATTATTTCGGCAGTTCCAGAATTGCTTGAAAGTCCTCTGAATTATTCAATTGTAAAACGAGCCTGCGATAAAGGTTTGGTAGATATTCATGTTCATAATTTACGAGATTATACCGAAAACAAACACAGACGTGTGGATGATTACGCTTTTGGTTTTAGTGCTGGAATGGTATTGCAAATTGAACCTATCGACAAAATTATCACTAAGCTAAAAAGTGAAAGAAGTTATGATGAAATAATCTACACTTCGCCAGATGGTGAAAAATTCGACCAAAAAATGGCTAATACTTATTCACTTTCGGAAAATCTAATAATTCTGTGTGGACACTATAAGGGCATTGACCACCGAATACGTGAACAATTGATAACCAAAGAAATAAGTATCGGCGATTTTGTGCTTACAGGCGGTGAACTTCCTGCTGCCATGATGACTGATGCCATTGTTCGCCTTATTCCAGGAGCAATTGGAGACGAACAGTCTGCTTTGTCCGATTCGTTTCAGGATAATTTATTGGCACCACCCGTATATACACGACCAGCCAATTATAAGGGTTGGAAAGTTCCTGACATTTTATTATCGGGACATCAAGCCAAGGTGGATGAATGGAATCACCAACAATCGGTGGAGCGTACTCAAAAGTTAAGACCTGATTTGGAGGTATAATTTTAGTTCTAATTCCCAAAAAATATAAGTAGTTTTGTAAGTCGATTTAAAACAGGACAAAATAATTATGCTCGATCAGGCAACCGTAGACAAAATTAACGATGCTGCACAAATTCAAGATGTTGTGTCCGATTATGTTACGCTCAAAAAACGGGGGGTAAACCTCTTGGGACTTTGTCCTTTTCATGGCGAGAAAACTCCTTCGTTTACGGTTTCTCCTGCCAAGGGGATTTTTAAATGTTTCGGTTGTGGCAAAGGTGGAAATTCTGTTCATTTTATCATGGAACATGAACAAATTTCCTACTATGAGGCTTTGAAGTTTTTAGCACGAAAGTACCACATTGAATTTCAGGAGAAAGAACTTACCCCAGAGGAACAGGCTGCTCGCAACGATCGCGAAAGTATGTTTTTAGTAAATGATTTTGCTCAAAAACACTTCAGTTCTACCCTTCACAACCACATTGATGGAAAATCTATCGGTCTAGGTTACTTTCGTGAACGAGGTTTCAGAGACGATATTATTCAAAAATTTCAGCTTGGCTACTCTCTTGATCAACGGGATGCATTTACCCAAACAGCTATAAAAGCTGGTTACAATAAAAATTACTTAGTCAAAACGGGCTTAACTTTCGAAGGCGATAATGGTTATTTAGCTGATCGGTTCAGGGGACGAGTGATGTTTCCAGTACATACTTTATCGGGCAAAGTGGTGGCTTTTGGCGGTCGTATTCTCAAAAAAGACGACAAAATGGCGAAATATGTCAATTCGCCCGAGTCAGAAATTTACCATAAAAGCTCCGAACTTTACGGAATATATTTTGCCAAACAAGCCATTGTCAGACAAGACAGATGTTTTTTGGTGGAAGGTTACACCGACGTAATTTCGATGCACCAAAGTGGTATTGAAAATGTGGTTTCATCGTCAGGAACTTCGCTTACACCAGGACAAATTAGGCTTATTCATCGTTTTACCGAAAATGTTACCGTAATTTACGATGGTGATGCTGCTGGAATTAAGGCCTCGATTCGTGGAATAGATTTATTGTTGGAAGAGGGGCTGAATATCAAAGTGTTGCTTCTGCCCGATGGAGATGATCCTGATTCTTTTGCCCGCAAACACAATGCTTCGGATTTCATTGAATTTGTAGAACAGAATTCCTTAGATTTTATTCGTTTTAAAGCCAATCTCTTATTGAATGATGCCGGAAACGATCCAGTAAAACGTGCAGGGTTAGTAATAGACATTGTTCGTAGTATTTCCATAATTCCTAATTCTGTAATTCGTGCTGAATATGTGAAGGAATGTAGTACCATTCTGAATGTGGAAGAAGCCATGCTTTACCACGAGATTAACAAACTTAAAACCAACGAAAAGAAAAGTCCAGAAGCAAATAAACAGCAAAATTCTGATCAATTTCCACCTCCAGATTTTTTTGATATTGAACCCAATACCGGATTTGAATCGAAATATGACAATGAGGAACGCAATATCTTGCAGCAACTTATTCGCTACGGACAGTCGGTCATGTTCTACTCCGATGCTGAAAATCCGATGCCGGTAACGGTTGGAACATTTATAATAGAAGAATTTGAGCATGATGATCTCAGGTTCCAGAATCCACTTCATCAGCAAATACTGGAAGAATATAAGCTGCATTGCATTGATGATACTTTTAATGTTGAGAAATTTTTCTTGTATCACTCCGATACTCAAATTAGTCAACTTGCAGCCAATCTTATTACCGAAAAATACGCATTAAGTAAAGTGCATTCCAAGGTAAAAAAAATTGATGCAGATAGCGACAGACTGTTTGAACTGATACCGAGAGTAATTTATGAATTCAAAAACAGTTTGATTCTTCATGAAATTAGAGAAAAACTATTTGAGTTGAAAGCTGCATCAGATGCAAAAAACAGCTTGCTTGCCAATCAAATTATGATCGAAATGGCTGGGTTGGAAAACGTAAAAAAACAACTTTCAAAGGAATTGGGAGAGAGAATTATTATAAAAATATAAAACACAAAGAAGAGTTTGGGATTTGGGATTTAAAATTTTGCCTTCGCCTTTGCCTTTGCCTATTCCATTACTAACTTCATCTACAAAAATGACTTACAACGAAATACAAAACAACCCTGAATATACCGAAATAGCTTGTGTTAAACACGAGGATGTAAGAACTTTTATCACAGCAGAAATGGAACAGCAACCACTTTTTGTGAAAATTGCCAATATGTACCAAATTACTGGTTTGTTGGCTTTTGTATTGGGCGGTTTCAAGGCTTTTATGCCGTTCTTTATTCAACGAGAAGCTGATTATTTGGGTTGGTTAGGCATCGGTATTCTATTCTCATTCAGCTTATTAATTGTTATTCACGAGTTAATTCATGCTGCAGCATATCGTTTCGTTGGCGTTAAAAACTTATCATTTGGCATGTATCTTCGTAAGTTTCTATTTTATGTTCAGGCTGATAAGCAAGTTGTTAACTATCAGCAATTTAAGATAGTTGCATTGGCTCCATCTATTGTAGTGAGTTTTTTGACCATTCTTGGCATGGTCATTTTTTACCACGAGCCAGTGTTTTATTTCTTTATTCCGATATTCGCAATTCATAGTATTTTTACTGGGGGCGACTTTGGATTGCTAAGTGTTTTTCAAAACAGACCCGAACAAGATATTGTTACTTTTGATTTGAAAAGTACTGCTACAACATATTTCTATGCAAAACAGAAAGATGTCATTTGATTCTAAATCAGTATATTATATTATTAAAATTTAAAATATTTTCAAGGTGATATTATTCGATCAAGTAATTTTTGGACCAATCCATAGTCGTCGTTTAGGTTTATCATTGGGCGTAAATCTGTTGCCGATTGATGCTAAAATATGTTCGTTCAACTGTCTTTATTGCGAGTGCGGTTTCAACACCACCATCAAAGAATTCCCATTTCCTACCCGTGAGCAGGTGAGTGAAATTTTAGCAGCTAAACTGAAACAGATGGCAGCTGCGAAAGAAATTCCTGACGTTATAACTTTTTCGGGAAATGGCGAACCTACTTTACATCCAGATTTTGAAGGAATTATTGATGATACGATAGCACTTAGAAATCAACTTTGTCCTTCGGCAAAAGTGAGCGTTTTATCCAATTCTACACGTGTTCACAAACCCCATATTTTTAGGGCATTACATAAAGTTGATAATAATATTCTTAAATTTGATTCGGCCATCGACCGCACTATGAAATTGATAGATCAACCTGTGGGTAAACATATCAATGTGAACTGGTTAATCGAACAATTAGAAAAATTTGAAGGCAAACTCATTATTCAAACCATGTTTATAAGGGGTGAATATAATGGAGAAGTGTTTGATAATACAACAGATGATGAAGTAACTGCATGGATTAAAGCATTAGAAATAATTCGACCTCTGCAAGTTATGATTTATTCTTTGGATAGAGAAGCACCCGTTAGTAATTTACAAAAAGTATCAGTTACTGAGTTAAATAAAATTGCCGAGCGAGTAAAAGAAGCCGGATTTAATATCTCGGTAGCTGGATGATATTTCATTTTTAAACTTATAAAGCATTTATGAAAATACTAATATGTCCTTTGAATTGGGGGCTTGGACATGCAACCCGCTGCGTGCCAATTATCCGAAATTTAATTGCTGAAGGACATGTTGTAACAATTGTAGCCGATGGTTATCCGCTCGAATTTCTCCGTTTGCAATTTCCCCAACTCCGTTTAATAGATTTTCCTTCCTACCCAATAATTTATTCTAGCAGAAAAAGTCAAGTGTGGGCTATAGTAAAGAGTAGTCCTAAAATTATCACAGGCATTTACAGTGAGCATCAATGGTTGAAAAACTTGCTTAAAACTGAGCATTTCGATCAAATTATTTCCGATAACCGTTTTGGAATGTGGAATAAAAATGTCCACAGTATTTACATTACGCATCAGTTGATGATAAAAATGCCACGAGCTCTAAAATTTTTAGAACCAGTCGTATGGCTTTTACATCAATTGCTAATCAGCAGATACAATGAATGTTGGATTCCTGATAATCCAGGAAATGCAAATTTATCAGGAGATCTTTCGCACAAATATCCACTGCCAGCTCGTGCAAAGTTCATCGGTCCATTGTCTCGATTTAATATTGTAGACAACTCCAAAATTGATACGCGCTATGAGGTTGTAGCTATTGTTTCAGGTATTGAACCACAACGAACAATTTTTAAAGAGCAATTGATAAGTAGATTTCAAAATACGAATCAAAAAATATTAATTGTTCTAGGAAAACCCTCAACTAAAAACGAATACTTTTATAAAAACAATATTACTTGTGTTTCACATCTAGCCGATAATGAGCTAATTGCTATATTGAATGGAGCAAAAAAAATCATTTCTCGTTCTGGTTATTCAAGCATAATGGATTATCAGGCTTTAGGTTGTACGGAAAAAGTAGAATTCATTGCCACGCCTGGCCAAACCGAACAAGAATACCTACAAAGCTTACATGAAAAATGAGCATAAAAAAACCGTTGCTTTTACACAACGGCTTTATTGTTAACTAAATACACTGCCTTTTTTACCTTCTTGAACTACTTCTTGATTCTGAATTATTATTGCTTGACGAGCTTCTTTCACTAGCTGGAGTGGACGCTCTGCGTTCGCTTCTACTACTTTCGGAACTTACTCGCGTATTGCTTCTGCTATTGCCTTCATTTGTTTTTACCGATTCACTCCGAGTTGCTGGTTTTTCAGCTTGCACGCTTCTTTCATTACTTGTTCTGGGTTGTACAGTGCTTGCTGGTCTTGAAGTACTACTTGAATTCCTATTGTTTTCAGTATTTACATTGGTACGCTCAGTTCTACTTGACTCTGAATTACTTCTGCTGGGAGTTGCAACACTGTTGTTGGTTCTATTATATTCTGATCCTCTTTCAGTACTTTGACGGTTTGTATTTCTACTATTTTCCGTATTTCTATTGGTCGATTCATTGCTCCTTGTCTCTGAATTACTTCTACTTGGTGTTGTAACTCTACTATCGGTCCTATTATTATCGGTTCTGCTTCCAGTGCTTTGACGGTTTGTATTTCTACTGTTTTCTACACTATTCACTCTTCTGCCTTGTTCATCTGTATTTTGATAATTCCTATTTGATGAATTTGTACGTGAACGATTATCGAATGAAGCCTTATTAGTAATTTCCTTATTTCGGCTGTTAAATCTTCTATCTGGATAACGTTCGCTATAATCGTTGCGTGAAATTGAACGGTACGATTGATAAGCTCTTTCGTTTCTTATATTATCGGAGTAACGATAATAATTCCTACTGTTAATATTATGATGAACATGTGACAAGTAGATATTTATCTCGATGGGACGACGATAGCGATAATAATTTGGATAATAACCCCAATAGAATGGCGACTCCCAACTTCTGTACCTGCGCGACCAAAACCATGAATAAATTGGAGGTGTTCGATAATAAACCGGCTCTACTATATAATTATAACCATACAGGTAAGGGTCGCCAACTATTTGAACATAAGATTGTCTGTTGTTTTCTCTCTCAACCACTATTGTAGCTACATCTTGGAATACATCCTGATCAAGGATAGCTTGAATAACAACAAGATGTACACTGTTTTCTCGGGTTTCAATTACTCTTAAATAATCAATTTCTCCGTCATTGTTCAAGTCGAGATTTGAAATTTGAGTATCATAATCATTTAATCGCCTTTCAAAATCTTCTAAGTTGCGCGATTCTCCAAAAACAGATGCTACCGCTTTCAAATCGAGATAATAGCTTATATCATTGTTTATGGCTTCGACGGTAACTCTCTTAATTGCCGATAGTTGAACAAATGTTGTCATTAGGAACATTGCTAACAGGCTTGCTACTTTTGTTTTCATATTAATATTTTTTGAAGGTTGTTGACTAATTTTTTAATCCACTATTTTTGATATCATTATTTTGTAATTCAGTAT
>JBBRHJ010000118.1:0-10379 GCA_038222885.1 Bacteroidales bacterium
AACCATATCACTCGGTGCTAGTATTATTTTCTAAAAAATCAGTTATATGAAACTTATGAAAAAATATATATTTATCATGATGGCTGCCTTAGTAGGTTTCACATCATGCGGCGATGAATTTCTAACTTCATTACCGACAGAAAAACAACAAGCCGGAGGTTCAGCAACCGAAGGAGCAATATTATCCAATTTGGGCGCTGCATATCAAATACTTCTTTTTGATAGTTACGCCAACAATAATTATAACAGTGTGCCACTTATGTCCGATTTACGTTCGGATGATATTTTCAAAGGTGGTGGCGATGCCGGTGATCAACACCAATTGTACGCACTTTCACTTTTCACCTCTACACCCCAAGAACAACCAGAAGGTTTGTGGAGTATTTTCTTTGCAGGACTTGCTCGCACCAACAATGTGTTGATAGCTTGTGAAAATGCAGTAAATGTACCAGCTGATAAATTAGAACAATACAAAGCAGAAGGACATTTCCTGAGAGCTTATTATGTACATTGGTTGTGGAAATTCTGGGGTAATGTACCTTATTTTGAAGCTCCACTTTCTACACCACCTTATATGGCTAAACAGCTTAAAGCTAACGAAATTTATGGCAAGATAATGCTAGATTTGGATTATGCTTGTGGCAAAACAGAAGCTGGTGCTGATAGACTAGCGATGAATTATTCAAAAGGAAACGGCAACGTAGGTAGAGTTACAAAAGCCGCAGCTTTGATGTTGAAAGCTCGGGTTGTGATGTATCAAAAAGATACTCAACGCTACCCAGAAGTGACGAAAGATATGGCAGAAGTTATCACGAGCAATCAATTTGATTTGTTCACCGATTTTAAAGCTATGTGGCTCGATCAGAACGAATTTTGTCAAGAATCAATTTTTGAAAGCAATCAATTGCCCGAAGGTAAAACATGGTCGAGCGGTTGGCAAGGATATGGAACCAATCTTCCTGCATTTATTTCGCCAAACGGACTTAGTGCTGGAACAAAAACTGGTGATTTCAAAGGTGGTTGGGGATTTGGACCAGTTCGTCAGGCTGCTTGGGATATGTATGAAGACGGAGATGCACGCCGCGAAGGTTCTATCAACAAATGGGAAGAAAGTCAATACACTCCACGGTTTCAAAACACAGGTTTATTCATGGCTAAATATTCAGCTCGTGTAGGTTACAATCCACAAGGTGACGTAGATTTGAATTATTGTAATAATGTTCGTATTTTCCGTTTTGCTGAAACTTTATTGAACTATGCCGAATTGGTTAAGGTTCATGGACAAGCAGAAGTGAGTGGAGTAACAGCACAAGGCTGTTTAGATAGAGTTCGGGTTCGTGCATTTGGTAAAGCAAGTTCAGTTCCTGCCACAGCAGCGAATATAAAACTTGAACGCCGCCGCGAATTTGTAGGTGAGGGTTTACGTTTTTGGGATATTGTTCGTTGGGGTGATACAGCTATTCTTACTGAGAATTTGCCTCAAAGCTCACGTACTTGGAATGACAATTTCAAATATCTACCCATTCCACAATCGGAAATGGAAAAGACAATAGGAACTGAATTTGCATTAACTCAAAACCCAGGTTATAATTAATCATTTATTATTAAAATATTCAAATATGAAAAATACGATTAAAATTTATATTTGGGCACTGTTTTCAATCCTCTTGATTACAGCTTGTAGCCCACAGCAAGATGAAGATTATTCATTGGGAGCAATGAACACCGTTACCCCTGAGCAAATTAGCTTCACCCAAGCACCTTCGACTGCAAGTGCCAATGTGATTACATTCACCAATACGACTGACATCAAAGGCATTTATGCAACAAATTGGGATCTTGGAAATGGTTCAAGTGGAAAAGGAAATACCATTGTTGGAACTTATCCTATGGTGGGTGATTATACAGTGTCCTTGACTATTTACACGGCTGATGGATCGGCAGTTACAAAAAGTCAGATTATCAAAATCACCAAAAATGATTTCGGTTTGATTAGTACTCCTGCTTATGTAAATTTGACAGGTGGAATTGATAATGCCAACGGTAAAACTTGGGTTTTTGATCAATATAATAATTTCGCAAAAGAAGTGTCTACTGCTACTGGGCTCCAAGTTAAAGGACACTTAGGCTTAGGACCACAAAATAGTTACGGACAAGAATGGTGGGGTGCTGCTGCGAATGAAAAGAAGGACTGGTCGATGTATGCTCATAAATTTACATTTTTGCAAAATGGACTTCAACTAAAAATTCAAAACCAAGGTGATGGTTACGGAAGAAAAGCTTCATCAGAATCAAAAGGTGGATTTTCTGTTTCTAAGGTTGAAGGTGACGATGTAACCTTTCCATACAATGGTGGAAACTACACTTTTGGGTTGGTTGAAGGCGGAAAATATCCAAAGTTGACACTTTCAGGGAATGCATTTATGGGTTACTATTGTGGCAGTCAGGATTACGAAATCATTTATCAGACAGATAAAGTAATGGCTTTAAGAGTGGACAATACCGTTGAAGGTCAAGACTGGGTATTTGTTTATTGTTTGCCTGAGTTGAATGTGGAGCCACCTGCAATTGTGAAAAACCCTAAAACTATTCCTCTTGCTGAAAACTTTGAAACAGGAGTAGCTACACTTGCTTGGGTTGGCGAAGATGTGGGTAATAAAAGTGGCGTAACCGACAATCCACTCCCTGTTCCTATCAACGAATCTAATAAAGTATATCGTTATCAGAAATCGAATGCTTTCTACACAAATTTATATTATACTGCGCCAACTTATGTTTTTGACTTGGCAAAACAAAATAAAATACGTTTAAAAGTATTTATACCTTCGTATAACGACTACACAACACAAAACGGAGTTGCAGGCGATTGGATTGCCAACAAATTGCTTAAACCACAATTAGCGGTGAAACTACAGAATAGTAGCACGGGTGGAAATGCATGGCAAACACAGACTGAAATCATCAAAGGTGACCTTCAAAAAGACAAATGGATCACACTTGAATTTGATTTCAGCGGAGTAGCCAATCGTAAGGATTATGATAAAATTGTTATCCAGTTTGGAGCCGAAGGACAAAGCGGTACAGGCTTATTCTATTTTGACGATTTTACATTTTCAGAATAACTAAAAGTTTTTTTAGAAAAACCTGCTTATTGGCAGTTAGAATGCAAATTACGCAGAAATTTGAGTAATTTGCATTCTATTTTTTTTACCAGATATTTACTAAACATGAAACAAATGTATCAATTTCTCATTATTACTTTACTGTTTTTGGGTGGATGTAAAGATACTCCCGAAACTGAACCCGATAAACCAGCAGTGGAATTTAATATTCAATTTTCGCCTGCAACATTTAGTGCTGATGCAACCGAAAACACACAATCAGTTATCGTTAGTTCAAACCTAAATTGGACAGTAACTTCAAGTGTATCATGGTGTACCCTCTCAAAATTATCTGGTTTTGCGGGCGAAACAAGTCTAAAAATATCAGTACCAATAAATAGAGTCGACCAAAGTCGTACTGCAGTATTAACTTTCAAATCGGATGAATTTACAAAACTATATACTGTTACACAACAGGCCGGTACTGGTGAAAATTATGTACCAGCAGGTTATAACTTAGTGTGGAGCGATGATTTCGAAAGTTCAAAACCTTCCCTACCCGACCGTACCAAATGGATTTATGAAACTGGCGCAGGTGGCTGGGGAAATAACGAAATTCAAAACTACATTGCCGGAGTAAGTGGAACTGATACTTGTGCACATATTTCTAATGGAATTTTAAAAATTATTGCCAAGAAAAAAGGATCTGAAGTAATTTCAATTCGAATGAATACAACAAATAGTTGGCAATACGGATATTTCGAAGCAAGACTTAAAGTACCAACAGGAAAAGGAACTTGGCCCGCATTCTGGATGATGCCTAAAAATTTTACAAACTGGCCGCTCGATGGAGAAATTGACATTATGGAATATGTAGGCTACCGTCCCAATGTGGTTCAGGCGTCTGTTCACACTATGAGTTACAATCATTCTATCGGTACCGAAAAAACGGCTATGAAAACTATTAGCAATGCCGAAACAGAATTTCATGTGTATGCACTCGAATGGACTGCTGATAAAATTACAGGATTCGTTGACGGAACAGCATATTTCACTTTCCAAAACGATATGAAAAACAATAAGAACACATGGCCATTCAATGCTCCGTTTTATTTAAAATTAAATTTGGCATGGGGAGGCAGTTGGGGTGGTTCACAAGGAATTGACGAAACAAAACTACCTGCTACTTACGAAATTGACTATGTGAGGGTTTATCAGAAAACCCCTAACCCCTAAAGGGGAATAAGTTGGCATTGTCTATTCAACTCTTTCTATTTCATTTTATAAAACTCTTTAGCAACCCACTCTTATCCCCCTTCAGGGGTTAGGGGTTATAAAAAAATACACTAAAATGAGAAAAATTAATTATTTCATACTATCATTAGCCATATTAGCTATGGTTAGTTGTAACAAGACTGCTCCTCCAAGTGGGCAAGATGTAGTTATTGAAGGACGCATTGACAGTGTTATGGCCAACATGTCGCTCGAAGAAAAAGTGGGACAAATGGCACAATATACATTGGATGTAGTTGGTAAATCGGCTGGTCCTGGACAAAGCGTTGAACCATTTCAATTCGACGAAGCCAAACTCGACACATTACTGCGCCAATACAAAGTAGGCTCTATTCTGAATACTACCAACAACAAAGCGCAGACTACCGAAGTTTGGGCATATATTGTAAAAACTCTCCAAGACATTGCGATTAAGGAAACTGGCATTCCCTTGATTTACGGAGTCGACGCAATTCACGGTACTACTTACACAGCCGGTTCAACACTTTTTCCACAACAAATTGGGATGGCTGCCACTTTTAATACTTCACTGATGGAACAAGGTTCACGCATTACCGCATACGAAACACGTGCAAGTAATATTGGCTGGACATTTGCCCCTGTATTAGATTTAGGGAGAGATGCTCGCTGGCCGCGCATGTGGGAAACCTTTGGCGAAGATAGTTATCTGGCTACTAGCATGGGAAAAGCTTCGATTAAAGGATTTCAGGGAAATGATAAAAATTTGATTGACAAAAATCATGTGGCGGTTAGCTTGAAACACTTTGTGGGTTACGGTGTACCTGTTTATGGAAAAGACCGCACTCCGTCTTTTATTACCGAAAGCGATTTGCGTGAAAAGCATTTTGAGCCTTTCCGTGCTGCAGTAGAAGCTGGTGCCTTGACTATCATGGTGAATTCGGGTATAGTAAACAATGTGTCAACTCATGCCGATAAGAGACTGTTGACTGATTGGCTTAAAACTGATTTAAACTTCGATGGAGTTTTAGTTACCGATTGGAATGATGTTGAAAATTTATTCCTTCGTGATCATATTGCAGTTGATTTCAAAGATGCTGTTCGCTTATCAATCATTGCAGGAATAGACATGGTGATGGTTCCATATCGCTTGGATTTTTGTAAAAGTCTGATTGAATTGGTAAACGAAGGTAAAGTAGATAAAAAAAGAATTGATGATGCCGTTCGTCGCATTTTACGACTTAAATTCCGTCTTGGACTATTTGAGCGTCCTTATTGGGCAGTAAGTGAATACCCCGATTTCGGCAGTAAAGAACATGAAGCAAAAGCGAAATTAGCAGCAGATGAATCTGTTACATTATTGAAAAATGTTGATAATACTCTTCCTTTAAAGAAAAATGCTCGCATACTTGTTACTGGTCCCAATGCGAATTCAATGCGTACCCTCAACGGTGGATGGAGTTATTCATGGCAGGGTGAAAAAGTAGAACTATTCGCAGCAAAATACAATACAATTTTAGAAGCTATGCAGAATAAATTCGGTGCAGGAAATGTAAAATACGCCGCTGGAGTTGAATATAAAATGGATGGACAGTATTTTGAAGAAAATGTACCAGAAATAGGAAAAGCAGTTGTAGCAGCTTCGGGCGTTGATTATATTTTACTTTGCATTGGCGAAAATACTTATTGCGAAACACCAGGGAATTTAGATGAACTTACACTTTCTGAGAATCAATTGGCCTTAGCAAAAGCATTGCAAAAAACGGGAAAACCCGTAATACTTGTTTTGAATGAAGGTCGTCCACGAATTATTCGCAGTATTGAACCTGAAGCCAAAGCAATTTTACAAATTTATTTACCTGGAAATTCTGGGGCTGATGCTTTGGCTGATATTTTGGCTGGAGACATCAATCCAAGCGGTCGACTTCCATATACTTATCCAAAATTTGAACAAGGTCTGATAACTTACGATCACAAACCAGGGCAGAACATTCAGGGTAAAATGGAAGGTGCTTATGATTATGGTTCACAAACTTCGGTTCAGTATCCATTTGGTTTTGGACTTAGTTATACTAGTTTTCAATACTCAAATCTTATTGTCGACAAAAAAGAATTTGTTGCAGATGATTCAATTCTTATAAGCGTGGATATAAAAAACACAGGAGCGGTAAGTGGAAAAGAAGCTGTCATGCTTTTCAGTAGCGATTTAGTAGCTTCAATTTCACCCGATGTGCGCAGATTGCGCGCCTTCGATAAAATTTCATTAAACCCTGGCGAAATAAAAACAGTGAGTTTAATGATTTCTGCTGATAATTTAGCTTTTGTAAACGAGAATGGGAAATGGAAACTCGAAGCAGGTGAATTTATGCTGCAAGTTGGAAGCTTGACAACAAAAATTAAATGCAAAACAACAAAAACTTGGGAAAAACCCAATAGATAATGCTTAGTTTTTAAGGTATATAAAGTTTAGCTTTCGTCACTATCATTTTGTTGAAATGGAATCTGTTGTTATTAAAAAAATAACATGCAGATTCCTTTTAGTTTAAAATAAAAAATTGTTAAGAGTTTTAGAGTATTAGTTTATACAATTTCATTTTTTAAGAAAATAAATACTTGAGCTAAATAGACATTATAATCTAATTATTTTCACGGACTTATATTAGGAAAATCAACAATTAACAATATCTACGGTTATTCAAAAAAGAATATATATACGTATTTCTGGCAATAAAAATGCATATTAATACATGAAGTTTGACCTTTTTCCCAAATTTATACACAATTAAGGAAATTTTTCTTTAATATCTTTCGTACTCCAGTTTTTTGTAGTATTTTTGTATCGTTATAATTCGGGAAAAAAGTTATAGACCTAAAATAGTAGATAAAATAATAATATAGAATCATTTAAACAAAACAAAAATGTCAAATTTGGATTTAAGCAAGTATGGTATTTCGGGTAATTTCGAAATAGTACACAACCCAACCTACGAAGAATTATTTCAAGCAGAAATTGATCCTTCTAACGAAGGTTTTGAAAAAGGTATTTTAACTAATTCTGGTGCAGTATCTGTTGATACTGGTAAGTTTACAGGTCGTTCACCTAAAGATAAATTCTTTGTGAAAGATGCAATTACTGACGAACATTTATGGTGGGATGGAACCATCAATCGTCCAACTTCTCCTGAAGTTTTCGATCATTGTAAAGATTTAGTAACAAAACAACTTTCTACTGCAAAAACAATCTACGTTGTAGATACTTTCTGTGGAACTAACGAAGATACTCGCTTGAAAGTACGTTTCATCATGGAAGTTGCATGGCAAGCGCACTTTGTAACTAACATGTTCATCCGTCCATCACATTACGAATTAGCTAACTACGGCGAACCAGATTTCGTAACTTTGAATGGTTCAAAAACTGTAAACCCACAGTGGAAAGAACAAGGTTTGAACTCTGAAGTATTTACATTATTCAACTTGACAACTAAAATGCAAGTTATTGGTGGTACTTGGTACGGTGGCGAAATGAAAAAAGGTATTTTTGCCTTGATGAACTACTACTTACCGTTAAGAGGTATGGCTTCAATGCACTGTTCGGCTAACGTTGGTGCAGAAGGTGATGTTGCAATTTTCTTCGGTCTTTCAGGAACTGGAAAAACTACATTATCTGCAGATCCAAAACGTTACTTAATTGGTGATGATGAGCACGGTTGGGATGACAATGGTGTATTTAACTACGAAGGTGGTTGCTATGCTAAGGTAATCGATCTTGAAATGGATAAAGAACCAGATATCTGGAGAGCTATCCGTCGTGACGCATTATTGGAAAACGTAACTGTAAATGCCGATGGCACTCCTGATTATACAGCTGCTGCTTCAAAAACAGAAAACACTCGTGTTTCTTATCCTATTTATCATATCAACAAAATCGTTTCTCCATCACGTGCTGGTCACGCTAAGAAAATTATTTACTTGTCGGCTGATGCATTTGGTGTATTACCTCCAGTATCTATTTTGGACGAAAAATCAGCTCAATACCACTTCCTTTCAGGCTTTACTTCAAAATTGGCCGGAACCGAACGCGGTATCACTGAACCAGTTCCATCATTCTCACCTGCATTTGGCGAAGCATTCTTAACTTTACACCCAACTATGTATGCAAAAACATTGATTGGAAAAGCAAAAGAACACAACGCAAAAGTTTATTTAGTAAACACCGGTTGGAACGGAACAGGAAAACGTATTTCGTTGAAAAACACACGTGCTATCATCGATGCTATTATTGACGGTTCTATTGAAAATGCAGAAACAATACATGTTCCAATTTTGAACTTATTTGCTCCTACATCGCTGAATAATGTTGATACTGAAATTCTTGATCCACGTAACACTTATGCTGATGTGGCTGAATGGGAAACCAAAGCAAAATCACTTGCAGCTAAGTATATCAAAAACTTCGAACAGTATTGTGACAATTGTGAAGCAAAAGATTTAATCCCTTCTGGACCACAATTGTAAGAAGATTAAAAGAGTCAAGAACCAAGATTTTAGATTCAAGACTTTTAAATAATAGAAACGAGCTAATCGATTAATTTCGGTTAGCTCGTTTTTGGGTTTGATATAGATTTGATTAAAAATAGAAATGCAATTACAAAAAACCTAAGTTCTGACATTTTGGAATTATTAGAGTTTTTAAATGAAACATAGACTCCTGAAAGTTGTTGTATTGGAATGAAGAAAACAAATAGATTAGCACAGGCAAGTAGTCCATATTTACAACAACATGCTCACAACCCAGTAGATTGGTTTGAGTGGGGCGAAGAGGCTTTGCAAAAAGCGAAAGATGAACAAAAGCCATTGTTGATAAGTATTGGTTATGCTGCTTGTCATTGGTGCCATGTTATGGCGCATGAGTCATTTGAAAATGAAGAAGTTGCTGCATATATGAATGCACATTTTGTTTGTGTGAAAGTAGACAGAGAAGAAAGGCCAGACATTGACCAAATTTATATGGATGCGGCTCAGATCATTTCGGGTCGTGGTGGCTGGCCGCTGAATGCGGTGGCTTTGCCCGATGGTCGTCCTTTTTATGCAGCCACCTATTTCCCACCCAATCAATGGATGAACGTGTTGGAACAATTGCAACAGGTTTACACAAACGACCCAAAACGAGTATTCAAAGCTGCCGATTCTATTACAGAAGGCATTTCCAGCCAACAATTTACAAATGTATCCTTCGAAAAGGAATTTAAGCTCGAACAATACCACGAGGCGTTTAAAAATCATATAGCAAAGATTGATTTTGAGCTGGGCGGATATCAGAAATCGCCCAAATTTATGATGCCAGTCGGTTTTGAGTATTTATTGCAATATTATGCTTTGACAAAAGAAGAAAAGGCATTAGAAGCTGTGAATATAACGCTCATAGAAATGGCTCGTGGTGGGCTAAACGATCAATTGGGAGGCGGTTTTGCCCGTTACTCAACCGACGAACGCTGGCTGGTGCCACATTTTGAAAAAATGCTTTACGATAATGCGCAACTGATAAGTTTATATGCCAAAGCATATCAAGTTACTGGTGAAAAATACTTCAAAGAAACAATTGAGAAAACAATTTCTTTCGTAGAAAGGGAATTAGGAGATAAAAGTGGAGGATATTATGCTTCCATTGATGCAGATAGTGAAGGAGAAGAAGGAAAATTCTATGTTTTCACACAAAAGGAAATAAAAACTTTGCTAGAGGAAGAGTCGGCAATAATAATTATTGAATTCTACAATATCAGCAATCAAGGGAATTGGGAAGAATCAAAAAACATTCTTCATTTTACAACGGACAAAACTGAATTTGCAACCCAGCATGCAATGACAGCAAATGAGTTTGAAGAAATACTTTCAAAATCAAATAGAATACTCTTTGATTATCGCAAAAAACGTGTACGTCCAACAACCGACGATAAAATAATTTGCTCATGGAATGCATTATTAATTACGGCTTACATAGAAGCATTTAAAGCTACTCAAAATGTGAAT
>JBBRHJ010000119.1:0-10349 GCA_038222885.1 Bacteroidales bacterium
ATCATTAATTTATAGGGTTTCAATACCTCAAAAATATTGACCTTGGGGGCTTGTCCTTCGGTAGAGTTGGAATTCTGTTTTTTTGCCATTCAATAGGTGCGGTTATCGAGATAAATACATTTTGTTAAACGATATTTTGTACTAAGTTGTTTATCTGATTGAGAAATTTAGTGAAATTTGTGCATGCACAGTTACAAAACACAAGGCTCTTTAATATCGAGTTTATGGAGAATTAACCCAAAGTATCGCAAAAAGTTAATATTATTCAACTTTTTGCGATGCTGGATGTGATATTAAGCTTTGTCCCAATAAAATTAGTTTATTTGAAGTCTGAATTATTTCACTACTCCTTTCAACAATTCTTCAATATCACCTGGAGTTGACATAATCTTTGTAAATGTCATCATGGTTAAGTCGGGAAAGGAAAGAGCAATGCGGTATCGTCCATGCAACATTAACACTTTATTGCCCATCACCAATACTTCATAAGGCAAGAAACAGCTGTGTTTTGGTTGAGTGATATCAATGATTGGTAAAAATTTACTTTCTCCTTTTGACCCTGATATTCCAAAGTTATACAATGTTAACTCTTTGCCTGCAACATTTACTTTCGATATCAATTTCACCCCAGAAACACCTTTTTTAATATTTGCATCAATGGCAGAAACGGCTGCTGCGTACGAACTGTATGTTTCAAGTTCTACCACATCTTCGAAATAGGGCATGGCCATCATATAATGGTATTTTTTTAATTCGGATGCTGTCAAGCCTTTTTTTGATCCGTAAGGCATATTTTTAAATGTCCCCAATCCTTTCATCGCAGCTTCTAAATGGGCATTTAAGCTGTTGTAATTTCCTGAAACTTTTTCGTAATCACTTCTAAAATAAGCATTTCCCCAATAGACAGGATTGGTGTACGAAACCAGAGTTTTCCCATTTTCAACCGTTAGACCAACACGCAATGTAGCTGCAAAACCAGTAAGAGCACCCACTTTTTTCACTGCAGCCTCCAAATCGGTCGAGCTAATTACGAAAATATAACGGTTTTTATCATTGGCAGGTTGATACTGACCAACAACATTTATTCCATTGGCTTCCAGTTGTTTTTCAACATTGTCCTTTATTGCCGAAATAGATTCAGTAGTTTCAAATCCAACAATATAAGGTTTTAAGTTCTGAGCAGATACCAGCAATAATGGCAATAGAAATAAAAGAAAGATTACAAGTTTTTTCATGACTAATTTGATTTTAGAGGGTTGATTCTATAGTGTTTTTTTTAATGGATAATTTGAATTTTTTTCTGATTGTGATTTTATAATTTTTCAAAATGTGACTGAAAATATTGAGCTCCTACGTATTTCACCCAAGCAAAAATGCTCGATCTTGGGTTACAAACCTAATGAAATACATACCATTGCTGGAATAATCCCAATCAGGTTTTCGGTGCGATGCTATGCGGTATTTGTTTTGAAATTTATCCATTGAAATGGTTTTTTATCGGATGTATCAAAGGCAATATATTTGTTTAAATAAGCAAGTAAATGTCTGTATAGTAGTTTTTTCTAAAATAATGTTTAACAGCGACGGCTATATCTTTATTTATATTTATATCTCGCAGTATTTTTGTCCCCTATTTTTTCGAGTAATCCATTTTCCACAGCAAATTTTAAGTCTCGACTGGCGGTTGCTGATGAAATTTCTCTAAAATTCATAAGGTATTCTTTACGTGTAAAATAATCCACTTTAACTATTGACTTAAATAAATTAACTCTGTCTATATTTGTCAAATTTATATTTTGAATACTTAATAATTCCTCCAAGGATTCCAGAATTATTTCAAGCATAAATTCAATAAAAATAGTTGATTCTCTCGTATTCTCTGATTTTCCAAATGATTCATAATACTGTTCTTGACGTTCTTTTATTAAAGTTTCAATAGGCAAGTATTCAAAAACAGGATAAGAACTTTTTAAAATCAATGTTTGCCATAACCTGCCCATCCTGCCATTCCCATCAATAAATGGGTGTATAAATTCCATTTCATAATGAAAAACGCAACTTTTAATTAACAATAAATCATCGTCATTTTTCAAATAATCAAATAAGTCATTCATTAGAGGCTTAAGCATTTCACTTGGCGGAGCAATATGAGTAACCTGAGAACCTTTTACGATTCCAACCGATTTGCTTCTAAGTCTGCCAGCTGATTCAATAAGTCCATTCATTAATATTCCATGAGCCTTACAAAATGAATCAAAATCGTGTGGATTCAATTCATCCAGATAATCATAAACAGCTATTGCATTCTTAACTTCCAGGATGTCTTTTTTCGGACCAATTACTCTTTTGTTTTCAATAATTGCCGTTATTTGTTCAATAGTCAAAGTATTTCCTTCAATTTCAAGCGAAGAGTGGATTGTTTTAATCCTGTTTTTCTTTCTTAATTCAGTAGGAGGTTTACTTAAATGTACTGAGTTTACTTCTCCTATTCTCTCTGAAATAGAAGCAATTAACTTTAAAATCTTTCCTGTAATGCTGTAAGGTGGTTTCATTTATTCAATTCTTGATAGTATCATATGATAGTATCAAAGATAATGGATTTATTTCAATATGCAAGTGAAGTCAGTATAGTAGTTTTTCCTAAAATAAAGCTTAACAGCTTATTCCGGTCGCTACCGCAGAATTATATCGTGTTGCAATGACAATAAATCAAAGTAATATCCATAAAATAGCTTCCTTGACCTACTTTCCACACGATATAATCTGTGCTGCAACGAGGGCAGCGTAGGTCATTATTTACTCAATGAATCCTCTTCCCATTTGCTGGGGTTTTGGATGATGTAATTTTTTATCCGATAATATTCCATTTCGTCACGAATGATATGGTCGTGATAATTTGGTTGAAAAAAATGATTATTTTTATTGTATTTTGGTATTTTCAATTGATGGTCGTCAATATAATCATCAATTTTGGTATTGATTGTCGATTTAAAACCGCCCATAAATGACGATATTGATTTTGGTTTGCGGTTACAATTTTTTAATGGCGTGGATTTTTTTGTATCGAACGTAATTTGTTCCACGCCTTTTGCAGATACGCACGGCCGTGCGTATCTATCATCGCGCGTCCAACCGTCATTCGTCGTTTTACCATCATTCATTATCCCACCATCCCCATCATTATTTTTTTCGTCATTATTTAAAATTAATATGGCATGCAAATGATTGGGCATTATCACATATTCATCCAAAAACAATTCGCTGCGAATTTCGAATGATTTCAACCATTCCTGTTGTACAATTTTTCCAAAATCGGACAGAAACATAACCCCAGCACGAATTTCACCCAGGCAAAATGCACGATTTTGGGTAACAAACGTAATGAAATACATACCATTACTGGAATAATCCCAACCAGGTTTTCGGTGCGAACTTATGCGGTATTTGTTTTGGAATTTATCCATTGTAATGGTTTTTTTATCGAATAATTGTTTGAAGTGGTTTCTATTTTCGACAAATGTTATTAGGTGGGTAGTGGTACTAAATACTTGACTATTTTCTATCTTCAATTTTGCTTTTAGCTGTTTCCAATAGTTGCAGGTGGTTTTATTTATTCAATACTTGATAGAAAATAACAATAACTCCCTACACAAAAAACCCACAACTTTTACAGAAATCCTCTGTAATTTTGTGATTCATAAAACCGATTCTGATTTTTTCGGCTCTTTGGGAGGCGAGGATTTCTGATAAATCGGTGGTAAATACATTGCCCAAAGGCATATTTCCTTCGGCATCGATGCAGCAGGGGACTACGGTGCCATCTACTAATATTGCCAACTGATCGCGCAAAGCATAGCAGGTTTTATTGCCTTGAGAGCGTTCAGTGATGCCATCAGGCCAGTCGAAGCGGGGTGCGTACTGAATAAACACACGGTCGGCTAATTTAAAGCTGGTTCGCAAATCGGCAGTCTGCAAATCTGCTACTGGAATATTGAATCTTTCGGCTATTTTAGTGATGAAATTACGATTAAAATCAGAACTTGATTCAACACCAGCGTTCCAAAGTCGTAAATTTACATAAGTGTTTGGAGCAGCTTCTACTGCATAATTCAGCACTGAATTCAGGTATTGTTCCCATTGCTGAGGAGCTACATTTTCCTCTGCATCGTGTAGCGAAACATTGATTTGACGGATGGCATGGCTGAGTAAAATGTCATTTTTCTTTTCAATCAATCCTCCGTTGGTGGTGATATTTACATTTAAACCAGCTTGATGGGCAATCTCCAAAATATCTGCAAATCTTGGATGTAAGAGTGGCTCGCCCAACACATGCAAGTAAATATAATCGGTAAAAGGTCGGATTTTCTCGACAATAATACTAAAATTTTCAGGGGAAATAAATTGATTAGCTCGGGAAGTAGTAACACAAAAGCTGCAATGAAAATTGCAGACATTCGTGATTTCGATATATATTTTCTTGAATCGCAAGTTATTTAAAATCAATGATATGATGAATAGAAAGCACCCCAACCACTTGTTCATCTGCAAACACAGGCAAAGTAGTGATATTGTTTTCGTCCATTAATTCAAGTGCCTCACCCAACATAAAATCCTGATTGATGCGCTTGAAACTTGAAGTCATAAACTCAGCTGCTTTCAATTGCTTTATATCATCAAACTTTTGAATTGCCCGTCGAATATCTCCATCGGTAATAATTCCAATCACTTGATTATCATTAGCATAAACCAAAGTCATTCCAAGCCTTTTGTTGCTCACTTCGTAAATCACATCTTTAAACAAGGTATCAGCTGAAACTTTTGGGAAATCGGTGGTCATTACATCTTTCACTCTGCACAGCAACTGACGACCCAATGCACCGCCCGGATGATACAAAGCGTAATTCTCTGGCTTAAAATTCCGACGCTCCATTAAACAAATTGTCAATGCATCGCCCATCACCAAAGTAGCCGTAGTGGAAGTTGTAGGAGCCAATCCGAGCGGACAAGCCTCTTTCTCAACACCAATATTGATCACCAATTGAGCTTCGTTGGCCAAAGTCGATTTCAGATTTCCAGTCATGGCTATCAGTCGGCAACCTAACTTCTTAAGCGGAGCAATCACATTCAAAATCTCAGACGAACTTCCGCTGTTAGAAATCAACAATACAATGTCGTTTTTGGCCACCATCCCCAAATCGCCGTGCATGGCTTCGGCAGCATTTACAAACACAGTAGGCGTACCGGTGGAAGCCATGGATGAAGCCATTTTGTGCCCGATGATGCCAGTTTTGCCTATTCCCATAATCACCAACTTGCCAGTACAGGCGTAAATCATCTCCACGACTTCGTTTATCTCGTTCCCTATTTTATCTGAAAGTTTTTGAAGCTCAATAATCTCTTGTTCAAAAATCTCTTTGGCTCTTTTTACTGCATCCATGGTTTCTATTGTCGAGGGTAGTTATTTCAAATCGTTCAATATCAGTTCAATAAATTCTCGAACACATCCTTCGCCACCTTTTTTCTTCATCACCATGATGTTCGGAATGTTTTTCACAACCTCCAACGCATTGGCCGGACAAGCTGCAAAACCTACAGACGAAAGTAATTCATGGCAATTTACATCATCGCCGATATAGGCCACCTCACTCAAACTAATTCCTTCTTGTTGGCAAATTTCCAATACCGAAGCCAATTTTCCACCATCGCGCTGGCCTTGATATAGGTAATCCAATTTCAATTTATTAAAACGTCGCTGCACTAACTTGGTATCTTCCGAAGTGATAATGCCCGTCTTAATGCCTTGTTTTTTAATTATTTGCAAGCCCATACCATCGTGAGCATTGAATTTTTTGAGTTCGTCGCCAGCTTCAGAATAATACATTCCTGCATCAGTCATAACTCCGTCCACATCAGTCAAAAGCACTTTTACTGTTGAGAATTTCGATGTTATTTTTTGTGAAGGAGCTTGAAATTCAGTTAATTTATAGTTAAGCGGGTCAATATTTTTAATTACATTATCAATGGCAATAGCTTGAATAAGTAATTCTCTGATTTGCGATAAATACAGTTGATTCGGGCCGTCGCTAAAAGCATAATCGGGATTTGGATGTACTTCGGCAAAAATAGCATCGACACCCACCGCCAAAGCTGCACGCATCAAATGAGGTACCATTTCACGATTTCCACCCGTTGAAGTGCCTTGACCTCCGGGTTTCTGAACGGCATGCGTCGCATCGAACACCACAGGGAAACCGTAGGAACGCATTTCCACTAATCCGGTCATATCCACCACCAAATTGTTATATCCAAAACTCGATCCTCGCTCGCAAAGCAGGATATTTTCGTTGCCCGAATCACGGAGTTTGTCAATTACATTTTTCATGTCCCAAGGCGCCATAAACTGACCTTTCTTGACATTGACTACTTTTCCAGTTTTGGCAGCAGCTACTAATAAATCAGTCTGACGAGATAGAAAAGCTGGAATTTGCAGCATATCAGCTACTTGAGCTACGGGTTCGCATTGCCAAGCTTCATGTACATCGGTAATAATCGGCAAATCTAATTCAGTTTTTACGCGTTGTAAAATCTCCAATCCACGCTTCATACCTACGCCTCGCGGTGCTTTAACCGAAGTGCGATTAGCTTTGTCGAAGGACGATTTGAATATCAAATGAATATTAAGTTCGGTGCAGATTTTCTTTAATTCTGCCGCTACTTCCATCGTCATTTCTTCACTTTCGATGGCACATGGCCCTGCTATCAATACAAATCGGCTATTTCCGCCAACGCTGAATCGATTGTCTATATTTATTTCTCTTGTGGAATTCATAAGCTAATAAACTTGATGTTAAACAATACAAGTTAGTTTTTTATTAATTTCGGGAATGAATTTGGGTTAGTTTTATTGAAATAATATTTTCGATTTAGTTAAGAAATTACCAAATCTCAAATTCCAAATTCCAAATTTTTTAATATTGGTAGGTTTTCACCCAATCTACTTCCATCAAACCAGTAGTTGGACGTTGATTTTGGGTAATAAACGAGTTGAAAACCATATACATAGCTTCGTTAGGAATATTGCTCGAAGTACGGTAAACTTCCAAGTTGTTGATTGACCAAACCATTTCTTTCGCAGTCCAACGAAGGCTGTAGATATAAAACTGACGTGGATTTAGTCCTTTAATTTTAATGCCATCAACCAAGTTTTTATTGGCATTTCCAACCCTTATACATTTCCCATCGAAATGAAAAATATTGATTTGTGGTAATTTTTGATCAGCACCCAACCAAAAAACATGGTTAATATTCCCTTTGATGCGAATTTTAGCCTTGAATTCTCCTTTATTTTGGCGAAATTTTTCGGCCAACTGTAGCACATCCGAAGTATAATGAAATTCCTTTTCAATAAATCCTTTCGTTGGATGCCAAGCAGCAGCCTTTATATTCTCATGCTTAGTGCTGATTTTTAGAATGCCATCCTCAACTGATACATTTCTACCATTATTATTGGCTTGTTGCTCATTGGCAAATGAATGATTCCCCATCAAACCTTGACTTTTGTAGTGAAAACCAAAATTCCAACTCGATTTGTCGAGCGTATTCCAGTCAAAATCTTCTTGAAAAGTAAGCTGTAATCGTCTATACTTCTCAAAACGTTCAGGTTTTTCTTTCGTGAAGAAAATAATATCCTTGTTATTGGCTAATTCATAAAACCGTTGCTCCTTGGCATATTCAGGCGTTGTTTGCCAACGACGAGGGTTCGACCAAAAGTCGTTCGATTTTTTAAATTCTGATGTGGAAGTCTTTACTTTGAGCTGTTCGAATTCAGTGATAATAAATGAATTATGAAAGCGTGAATAGGTTTTATATTCTTTGGAGTGTTCAAATCTCTTGAACCTGAGTAATTTTTCCGACTGTTTTACCTTGGCTTTATCGCCCAATTCTTCAAATTCAGGAGTTGCTTTAAAAGCAAGATATTGCTCTAATTCAATTGAATTCAGCACTTGAAAATAAAGCCTGATGGCGGGTGAATTTTGTAACTTGCTGTATTTCCTAAAACTGCGATATTCCTCCGTATCCTTGTATTTTCTATTTTGGAGGGTCTTCTTGTTTTCGATAAATGAAGATGATTTTACTTCGTGAAATAAGGCTTTGTATTCAACCAACTCAACTGAGTTCTCAACTTCATCATATCGGTGCATGGCCTCGATTAAATCCTTTTCGTCTTTCTCAAGCTTGGAAGTTGAAGTTATACCACTAAAAAGATTTTTCCAAAATAAGTTCATAACATTCAGAATGTGAGTTTAGTAATCTATTTAGAAACAACGGACAAGGAAGTAATCAACGCAAAACATTCATCCAATGAGTGTACATAATAAGGTTTATAATTCTCAATTGGAATAAATTTTTCAGCTTTCATTTTTTCGGTAAGCATCATCAATTCATCGTAGAATCCATTTTCATTGAGCACAATCAAGGGCTTTTTATGTTCACCCACGATGGCAGATGCGGTTACATCGAACATTTCGTCGAGCGTGCCATAACTTCCAGGCAACACAACAAAAATATCAGCAAATTCCTTCATTTGAGCTTTGCGTTCACTCATAGTGCGCACTGTTATCAGTTGCGTACAAAGCGGACTCTGCCTATTCATGTTGATAACTGCGGTTGGAATAATTCCAATAATTTCTCCGCAAGCACTATTGGCTCCTTCCGAAACTGTTGACATTAAACCGCCCGTTGCACCACCAAAAACCAGCGTATACTTATTCTCAGCCAACCACCTGCCTAAATTATATCCAGTTTCTAAATAGTTTTCAGGAATATGATTGCTTGAAGAGCAGTATACGGCTATGTTCATTTTAAAAAATTTGATTGCCCCCTAACCCCCTGAAGGGGGAATAAGACGCAGTTTTTAAGTTTTTTGTTAAGCGATTTCTAATTGTACATTCTTTACTTTAAGTTTCCAGAAAACAACGAATAAGTAGAAAAATTTTTTTTCTCTGCCTCCGCCTTTGCCTCCGCCTACTTTCCCCTACGCATCTATCTTGGCATAAGTTGCATTTTCCTCAATAAATTGACGGCGTGGAGCAACATCATCGCCCATCAACATAGAAAATACGTGATCGGCAGTTGCTGCGTTCTCAATAGTTACTTGACGCAAAGTACGATTTTCAGGATTCATGGTGGTATCCCAAAGTTGGATTTCGTTCATCTCACCCAAACCTTTATAGCGTTGAGTATGAACAGCTCCTTCGTTTCCACTACCATATTTTTCGATAAATGCCTGACGTTGCATGTCGTTCCAGCAATACTCTTCATTCTTCCCTCTTTTAACCAAATAAAGTGGTGGCGTAGCTATATATAAATAGCCTTGCTCAATTAATTCCTTCATGTGGCGGAAAAAGAAAGTCATAATCAAAGTTGCAATGTGGCTTCCATCCACATCGGCATCGGTCATGATTATAATTTTATGATAACGCAATTTTGCGATATTTAGTGCTTTTGTATCTTCTTCGGTACCAATAGTTACACCTAAAGCGGTATAGATATTACGGATTTCTTCGCTTTCGAGTACTTTGTGTGGCATGGCTTTCTCAACGTTCAGAATCTTACCACGCAAAGGTAAAATTGCTTGAAACTGACGGCTACGACCTTGTTTTGCCGTTCCACCCGCCGAGTCCCCTTCGACTAAGAATAATTCACATTTTGCGGGATCTTTATCAGCACAATCGGCCAATTTCCCTGGCAATCCACCACCTGAAAATGGCGATTTACGTTGTACCATTTCGCGTGCCTTGCGTGCTGCATGACGTGCTGTGGCTGCTAATATTACTTTCTCAACAATAATTCTTGCTGCTTTTGGATTTTCTTCAAGATAATTCCCCAAAGCTTCCCCAACCGCCATATCCACTGAACCCATTACTTCGTTGTTCCCCAACTTTGTTTTGGTTTGTCCTTCAAACTGTGGCTCTTGAACTTTGATAGAAATAACAGCAGTAAGTCCTTCACGGAAGTCATCGCCACTAATTTCAATTTTCAGTTTTTCGAGCATTTTACTGTCTTCGGCATATTTTTTTAGCGTACGGGTTAGCCCACGTCTGAAACCTGCCAAATGAGTTCCACCTTCAATCGTATTGATATTATTCACATAAGAATGAATATTCTCATTATATGAAGTATTGTAAGTCATGGCAATTTCTACTGGTGTACCATTTTTTTCAGTATTGATGTGAATCACGCTGTCGATTAGTTTTTCGCGAGCTTCGTCAATATATTCTACAAATTCCTTCAAGCCTTCTTTGGAATGAAATAGTTCGCTGCGGAAAGTTCCATCTTCGTGAATTGTT
>JBBRHJ010000120.1:0-10328 GCA_038222885.1 Bacteroidales bacterium
TAACTATTTGATAGAATGTAACGCTTATCAAGACCCACAAGATGCCCATTTAAAATACATTGAGAGAGCTATCAATGCAAAGAATGATGATTTTGATAAAGCATTGGAAGATGACAAACTTGATAATTAGAATTATATGCGATAAAATTTGTGTTAAAAACTCTTATGTGCGATAAAATTTGTCGTTTCCGTATAAAATAGAGTTTATCTGCACTTTTTTTTGTAGCATTTCAATCAACTAACTTTTTCTCAACAGACTAGTTGGGGTTTATTTCTTGCAAAAGCTCAAATAAAAATGTAGGGTAGGCGGTCAAGTTTCGCCCGATGTAATTACGACAAAAACTCTTTTGAAAGTACTCATAAAATTGTATATCAGCAGAATGAAAATCGCCAGGCAGGGTCTGGCGATTTTCAGAAGCAAATCGTCCGACTCTGTCAGACGATTTTTAAGCGGTCAGGCTTCGCCTGTTAGTAAATTACGGGCAGCTCTGCAGGTCAACCACCGGCAGGCAAAAATCCTCACCCCTCGTACCTCTGGGTTTGCATAGTCTTTTTGCCTGCCTCCACACAATCAACCCTGCTATTGTTTTTTTCTGTCACACTTTTTGCAATCCACCCACATTTGGCACATTGCTTTTTATCGTTCCTCAAAAAAATCAATAAGCCAATCGACTTACAGGCAAAAAAGTCATCAGGCACTCCAACCACCTCTACCGTGCCTGAAATGCGCCAAAAAAAAACAACTCAAGGCTAAGATACATAACATGAAGTTATAGTACTTTTCCACCAAATAGGCTCACTTCGTTCGGGGATAAACCCTAAAAAAAGTCCTATAACCTAATTATGTATAATAGCCGCACAAAATCAACGCTTTGCCCCGCTCAGCTGCCCGAAGAATAAGCTCCTGACGGGAGAGCGGTAAGTTTATTCCGCCCTATCGGCGAGTAGTTAAGCCGTACCGCCAACCCGAGAATAAAGCCCCGAAAACCACTTATAGTTTTTATAGTAAGTGTGTGATTTTTAAGGTAGCAATAAAAACTATAAAAGGTTTTCAAAATATGGGGACAGATGTCAAGCTCCTTTTCAAGCAGCTTGTAATTTGCCTGGCACTTCGTGCAATATCCTCAATATTCCCCACCACCCATTTTTGTGCAGATAATAAAAACATATCGAGTTGATTTATCAATGTGCTTGCGGTAAATGCGTTCCATTTTCGCTGCATTACGTTTCCAGGAACTTCGTTCGTACCTCACTTCGAATCCTGACACTCCATTTCACTATCATTCCAAGCATACACCTCAGCACCACACAGCTTAAGTAAAATACTCTTTTCCATTCCGCTAGCTACATTCATTCCGTTTTTACCCAAGCCATTTTCAACGCTATTCCAGCGGTATGTTTTTTATTTCTGCGACGAGTTTACCCAAAAAAAAACTAATCGCCTAAAGGCAGAGCGGTAAGTTTATTACGCCCTATCGGCGAGTAGTTAAGCCGTATCGGCAATACGAGAATAAAGCCCCGAAAACCACTTATAGTTTTTATAGTAAGTGTGTGATTTTTAGGGTAGCAATAAAAACTATAAAAGGTTTTCAAAATATGGGGACAGTTGTCAAGCTCCTTTTCAAGCAGCTTGTAAGTTATTCAGCACTTCGTGCAATTCCTCAATATTCCCCACCACCCAACAGTTGTGCAGAAAATCAAAAACATGAAGTATTGGTTTATCAATGTGCTTGCGGTAAATGCGTTCCATTTTCGCTTCATTACGTTCCAGGCTCTTCGCTCGTTCCTCACTTCGACACCTGACACTCCATTTTCGCTATCATTACAAGCATACACCTCAGCACCGCACGGCATAAGTACTCCTTCTATCTCTCCATATATTACGTTCCTTCAGTCGCACCCATGCCCTTTTCCAACGCTATTCCAGTGGTATATTTTATTTCCTGCGGCGTGTTTACCCCATTAGATATTCTTTTGAAATGCAGTTTATATGCCCTTTGGGCTGTAAATAATACAATCAGAAAATCAACTTAAAATACCAAATCTTAAAACGATAACTCAAAATCACAATGTTTCAATCTTTATTCTTGGCTCTTTGCTCTAAAATCTAATATAAGAAGCTAAATACATTTTCCGCCAAAAAAAAATGAATATACAAAGATAGCCGTTCCGCTTACCGTCAGTAAAGGTCAAGCCCTACGGGTTTTTGTCACAATCTCCACACCTCGTTTCACTTCGGGTAGACTTATCGTGCAAGTGAGTGCAGAGGCAAACTTGTTTGACTATGCCGAGTGTAGCCGATAATGTCCAGAATGGAAATTCTGACAAAAAACCTTGACAGCCGCCGCTGCTCTGGCTGTTTCAGAAGTATATCCTTTTTTTTTCTTCTTTTCTTTTTTTTCTCTTTTATGGGGGTAAAAATTATTTGCAGGGGGCAGTCCCTCATATATTCACCCTTTAATCGTCAAGCTCACAGCCAATATCGGACAAGAGAGTGCCAATTTCGGATAAATCGTACCCCATTTGGGGTTTACTGAAAAGGGGTATGAATTAGGAAAGAATATAGGTCGTTTTTTGTCTTTTTCCTGCCTTTTCGTGGAAAGATAAAACAAAGAAAAAACCCTACAAATCACTGGATTTGTAGGGTTTAGCTCCTTTTTGTCGCTAATTGTCTTAGCTGTTTAGCGGAGAGAGAGGGATTCAAACCCCCGGTACCTTGCAGTACGGCGGTTTTCAAGACCGCTGCAATCGATCACTCTGCCATCTCTCCAGTGTGTCGTCCTTTTTACTAAGGCGGTGCAAAGATAGTGCTTTTTCGGAAACATGCAAATATAAATTCCTGTTTTTTGAAAATAAATATTGTTCAAGGAATTTTACTTCAAATACTATGGAAGTTAAACTAATGAATATCCCCAAATCTTTCAAATTTCAAATGAAGTACTTCGATGGCACATTACAGTTTGACCTAAGGTGTCGGGGATATGTCGGGACAACACGCCATAGAGGGGAATCTTCAAATGCTATCTAAATTATATGAATGTCAAGTGCTTTACATTCAGCAACCATCTCTGGCGGCCAGATGCTGGCTTGAATTTCGCCAATATGAGCTTTGCGTAGAAAGAACATACATAGTCGCGATTGACCAATACCACCACCAATAGAAAGTGGCAAACTACCTTCTACCAAACGTTTGTGGAAATACATTTCGAGTCTTTCTTGTTTGTTTTCAATTTCCAACTGACGAAGTAAGGCTTCTTTATCGACCCTGATGCCCATCGAAGAAATCTCGAAAGCGATATCTAACACAGGATTCCACAGAATAATATCGCCATTCAAACCGGGCAATCCATTTTCGGCCAAAGTAGACCAGTCATCATAATCGGGAGCACGACCATCGTGTTTTTTACCATCGCCCAACAAGCCACCAATTCCGATAATGAATACCGCTTTGTGTTTTTTGGTAAATTCTGTTTCACGCTCTTTTGGAGTTTTATCAGGATAGAGTTGTCGCAACTCTTCGGCATGAATAAAAGTAATTTCGCTAGGCAAATATGGTTTAATTTCAGGAAAACTCTCCGAAACTAAATACTCAGTTCGCAACAATGTAGCATAAATCTGATTCACTACCTTTTTCAGAAATTCAATATTTCTTTCATCGGCAGTCATTACACGCTCCCAATCCCATTGATCCACGTATAAGGAATGTATATTTCCCAATTCCTCATCGGCCCTGATAGCGTTCATATCGGTATAAATTCCGTATCCATTCTCAATTTCATAATCTCCCAAAGTCAGACGTTTCCATTTCGCCAAGGAATGTACAACCTCCGCCCTTACATCGCCCATGTCCATAATGGGAAAATTTACTGCACGCTCCGTTCCGTTCAAATCATCGTTGATACCAGTTCCTTTCAATACAAAAAGTGGAGCAGTAACACGTCTTAAACGTAATTCTGCCGATAAGTTTGTCTGAAAAAAGTCTTTGATTTTTGTAATACCCAATTCCGTTTGCTGTAAATTTAAAATGGGCTTATAATTTTTCGGTTTAAATAAATAACTCATAATGATATTGTATTATAATGTTTTTGTATTAATTTCAAGGCAAAGATAATCATTCTGCAATAAAACCATTCAATATTCAATCATTTTTAAGAAATAACTAATTTATTATAGTTCAAAAAGACATAAACAGAAAAGATAAACGCTTATATCATTATTTTTAGTATAAAAAAAACTACAAGAATCTAAATCCCTGTAGTTTTATATTATTACAATTTATTGGAAAGTGAAGACTTTAAAGACTGATATGTAAATCGGCTTCTTGAGCTGCTAGCACATATTGATATATTCCTGTGAAACCATCTACCAATTCATTGAAATCCTCTATTTTATCGCCACCCCAGAGTTTTCCTGCCAAGCTGCAAATATAGATTTTCACGTCAGCCATATCTTTTACTTCCCTCATGGAGTCAATCCACGAAGGCATTTTCATTTCGGCAATACGTTGCTGCATTTGCTCTTTGAGATGTGGATATTCCACCCAAGCATCTTCCAAGTCTTCATTACCTTTCAGAAAGGCACGAGCAGCTGTTAGCAACACATAAACTTCAATTTCCATATCATCGGCCGCAGCCCCACTCATGATAACTCCTGCTCCAAGCAACTTATCAATACTTCCGGACGAAAGTCCGATAACCATTTTTGCCATATTATTTTAAATATTAAATTTACTTTTTAATTGAAAATAATCATCCACCGCATCCTCCGGAAGGTTTGGCAGCAGCTTTCTTTTCAGTTCCAGCACGTACTGGATGAAGTTCAATAAGTGCAGGGTATTTAGCCTTTAATGCTTCAAAACCACCTTCAAGTACTTTAACATCAGAGTATTTCAACGCTGGTAACACCTTTGCTACCAATGTAGACCGGTCGCCATTGCTGCAATAAATATATACCGTATTATTGTGTCTAGGTGCTTTCTCTGAAATTGACCCTTCAAGTATTCCGCGTGGTATATTGATTGCTGATTGGATACAAGCTGAATCAAACTCTTCCACTTCTCTGCAATCAATGAGATAAATGGGTGCTTTTGAATCAAGAATTGTCTTAATTTCATCCACACTCACAAATTCCACTTCTGTTTTTGCCTCTTTTACTAACTCATCTACATTTGCATATTCCTTCACATTTTTTTTTGTACAAGAAACAAAAGTGATGATTAGTATAAAAAATACTATTTTCTTAATCATAATCTGCTTTTTTAATGAGTCCAGTCGAGATAGGCGCCTTCGTAAACTTTCACATTAGGATATTTCAAAACTGATTTTAATACGAAATACATAAATCCAGCAGTAACTCCAGTTTTACAATATAAAATTACTTCTTTGTCTTTTGGAACCTGAGATAAGGCTGAAGTCAATTCAGAAACCGCTTTTAGTTTAGAAACATTGATAAGTGATTCGCTTGGAACATTGACTGCATTGCCAATATGTCCTGCGTCATATTCATCTTTTTTGCGCGAATCAACCAATACGGCTGAGTTTAATTTAGATTTCACATAGGCTTTATCCGCTAAAATTGAATTATTCACGGCGGGAGTAAAGCTTACTGGACTCAACTTTTTGGCGTTTTTAGTAATGGGTTTACGGGCAGCAAACCAAGTATCCATTTGTCCATCGAGTATGCTTACATCACCGCATCCTAAGTATTTCAAAATCCAATACATACGACCTGCATTCACACCAGTTTTACAATATACTACAATCTTACTATTCACAGCAATTCCATTTTTTCCTAGGATGGTTGCCAATTCCGAAACTGGTTTTAAGGTTCCTTCAACTGGTGTTGCATTAGCTAGTGTGCTTACATCCAAACTAATAGCACCATCGATATGCGTTTTAAGATAATCGCCTCCTGGTCGGGCATCAACCACAATTACTCCGGGCTCTTTCATCATTTTCACCAAAGCATCAACGGTGATTAACTGTGCATTCACCTGCCAAACAAAGACAGCAAAAAACGCTAAAATAATTTTCTTTTTCATTTTATTCTGTTTTTGTATATTTAGAAAATTGCTTGAAATTGTACCATAATCAAATCGTTCGTAACTTGATTCGTCTCAGCCACATTTACATAATTTATTTGTACGCGTGAATAATCATTTACATAATAATTCAAGCCTAAAGTGATGTAATTTGTTCTTTTACCCGATAAACTATGATCAGAATTCCAAGTATCGAACTTAACAACTGGCTCAAGATGCCAAGGAGTCATATACGAAGCCATGGTCCAGAAACCACTCTTACCATAAGTACCTGTTTGCTTGGTATCATAGCCAACAATACCGCCACAACCACCATACACAGGGACTTTTGATGCTGAATATAATTTGTCCATTCCATAGATATATTCACCTTGAACTAATAAATCTTTGAAGCGATATTGCAATTCACCCGCAAAGCGATAAATATCATTTAGTTTTTCGACAGGATCGGTAGGGTTAATCTTACCAATTTTAAAGCTTCCTCCTACTTTCAAGTTCTCTATCGGATTAACAAGCACTCGACCCACAATATTCTTATTGTTATTATCGTCTAATTCATTCATTCCAGTACCATTAAATAAACCAAGGCTATACTGAACGTGTAATGAGTCATGACCGCCACTGAGTAGGAGTCCTAAATCGCGTTGAGGTCCGGCTAACTGATTTACTACTTCGGAGCGATTTACAGTGTAAAGGCCTGAACAAGCAGTATTTTGCTCCAAACTGAAATTAGATTTGAACTGTCCCATCGTTATTTTAGCCCATTTCCCAAAACGTGTGTAAGAAACATAAGCATCTAACAAATGAGGAGTTTTTGCAGGTGTCTTGAATGAACTGAATTCCAACATTACATAATAGTCGATATCGTAAGGAATGGAACCAACCACACCAATACGGGCACGATTGAAGGTAAAATTATTGGTATTTAAACTATTTCCAGCGGCATCAGTACCATTCAAATTGATATTATACTGTGGTTGGATAAATCCGGTTACGCCTATCAGATTACCTCCGCCCGAAGCACAACCCTGCGAATAGCCTAAATAAGGCAAGGTGGATAGGAATATAATTGCCAATAATGCTTTTAATTTGTTCATGTTTTTTATATTTATGTGTTTAAACAAAAATTATTTTTGAGCTAAATTATGGCAGTTTGCATTACTAAACTGCCATATTTAAGCTCCATAGACATAAATCCTACAATTAATTTCCTGTTACATAAGTATATGCACCAATCTGACTTGCCGACCATTTATTTTTAAGTAAATCGGCATTAATCATTGCATTTGTACCGAATTTGATACCGCTTGCATCGTATCCAAGTACTGTAAGGTAAGCTGCAACCATAGATGATGTTTGACCTGTCCAACAATAAACTACAATTTTTGATGCAGGGTCAAGATTTTTCATTCCATCACCAAGTAGTAAAGTTTCATTTAAACGGTATGCACCTTTAATATGACCATAAGTAGTAACATCAGCGTCAGTCCAGTAATTAACAATAAAACTGCTTGCTGGAGTTGCAAGTACATCGGCAGCATTTACACCTTTAAAACCCTGACTTAACATATAAGTAACGCGTTTGGCAAGTATCTTTGCTCCGGTTGTGTCAGCTGCAGTAAAATCGGCCTTTGCTAATGTAGGAAGTGAAAAAAGCACTGGTGTTTTAACGGAATTGGTTGTAGACCAATTGGCATGACCTTTAGCAATATTGGCAACATTGGCAGTCCATTTATCGAAGAATGGATTCCAACTGCTCATTCCCCATTTCAGAATTTTACAGGTACTGAAACCACTCAAACGAAGAGCGACATGTGCTACTGCTGCAGTTTGACCAGTATAACAAGCTAATAAAATTGGTTTGGTAACACCTTGTGCAGCTGCAACTACATTTGTTAATGAAACATTTACTGCACCTGGAATATGTCCTAATACAAAATCGGCGGATGATCTTAAATCCATAATATGGTAAGTACCTATACCTGTGGTATTTACAGTTGGGGCATCAACTACCCAACTTTCAGCCATTTTGTTTAAATCCATGTTGTTGGCTTTCATGTATGTTGTCAGAACTTTGTAATGATCAACAACGGGTTCTTCAACAGGATCGACACAACTGCTAAGACCAAGAACAGAAAAAGTGATGCTTAAAAATAGTAATTTTAATAAATTTAGTTTTTTCATGACATTTTAGTTTTTAATAATTAACATTATAATAATTGAAATATTTTTTTCTCAACCTCCGCATCCGCCACCTGAGGGTTTTGGTTTTGCATTGGTATCTTGATTTGGATTGAAAGCATCATAACCGCCTTCGAGGTTTTTAACATTGCTGTAGCCCAACTGCATTAATGATTTTGTTGCTAATATTCCTCTGTTTCCTGATTTACAGTATATAATAATTTCCGTATTTTTTTCAGGAGGATACATGTATTGTGAAGCCCAAAAATCTTCTGACCCAATTTGGAATTCGAGCACACCTCTGGGAATTGAAACTGATCCAGGAATATTTTCGGTGTAGTATTCATTTGACTGACGTACATCAATGAGCACGAAACCTTCCCCTTTTTCAGTTTTTGCTTTTAAGGAATCTACTGTTAATGAAACTATATCCGATTTATAGTCTGCTGCCATTTCAGCCGAATCCTCATATATTCCTTTGCAACTTGTTAATACTACTGCTATACAAAGCATTAATTTTATAATTGTTTTTTGCATAATTTATAATTTTTAAAAAGCGCTGAAACGGCCGGTTCTTTCATTCCATTTAACGAACACATACCATCCGATAATAATAGCCAATACAAGTGCAAATGCACCATCGTAACCAATGTAATCGGGTAAATAATTTCTGAATTTTGCACTTTGTGGAAGAATTTTGTCGAAAGCTGGTGCTAAGTATGCATTTGAAATTGGCGAAATCAACATTAGTCCCAATGCAGAGAACCACAATTTAACTTGTCCTTCGCCAACTCTCCAAAGTGTACCCACTGCACAACCACCAGCTATGGTCATTCCCAATCCGAATACAAAACCGCCAATGGCAGCTTTTGCCCAAAAATGTGGAAATACCCAAGTTAATTCACGAGCACGCAACGATGCAGTACCAACCACACCAATACCAAAATACTTAATGACAGTGAAACCGATAAGACAGATAACTAATCCGGCCATTACACCCACTGAACCATGCGATTCTCCACTCATAAATGGATCTCTGAATGCTTTTACAATACAGAACCTGGAACGCTGAGAAATTAATCCCATTAGAGCTGCAATAATAATAAACCAGGACATTATTGGATTACTTTTCACATAAATATATGCCAGAATGATTATTCCAATAAGCACTATAATACCAGTTATAATTTGCCAGTTTCCCTTATTTGGCGATGCTGCTAAAAAAGTATAACTTTTACCAGAACTCCAGTTTGGACGAGCTTCCATTTCCCAAATTAGATATTTCAGTGAAATCAGAACACCAACGAACATAGTTATTGAGAAAATAATAGCTCCACCCGATAATGCCGGTACGCCACTAAAAAATGAACTGATAGAACATCCTATTCCTACCGAAGCACCAACGGCCATCAATGCACCACCAATAAACCCTTTTATCATTTCCCCTTTTGGCGGAACACGTATAGCAAACTCTTTTGAGAATAATGCTCCCAAGAAAGAACCAACTACAAGAAGTAATACAAGCATTCCGTAAAGGTTATCGGTAACTGGTGTGATGCTTTTTTCAGTAAAAATGCCAAAAAGTGCGAAGAAGTTATCGCCCCAATTGGTTATGCCACCTGTAGCTCCCCAAGGACTTTGTATCGCAAATAAAAGTGTATTAAGAACCCCTAATACAATTCCCCCAACCCACACAGGCCAATGTTTGCCAAATGCAAGTTGAAAAAGTTCAATCAATGGATTTTTGTTTTTTGTTTCGGACATGCTGTTTTCTCCTATGCTTTTCTCAATATCATGCGTGTAACACCACCCTCGAGTTCAGTCATTTCTACAAACTCATTCCCTGTTTTAGTACACCAGTTTGGCAAATCAGTTTTTGTTCCTGGGTCGGTACCTAACATTTCAAGAACTTCACCCGATTTTAAATCTTTCATCGCTTTAGCTACCTTCATCATTGGCATGGGACACGACAGCCCTTTACAGTCTAATGTTGTTTTGATTTCCATAATATATTTTTTTGAAATTAACTTCACAAAGATTGCTTGTTTTTTTGAATCCTTAAATCCGCAAATAATTTAGCGGATACATTTTTCTTTAAGTTTTCGTT
>JBBRHJ010000121.1:0-10260 GCA_038222885.1 Bacteroidales bacterium
TAGAAATCCGCTTTTACGTGCCAGTTCATCTATTCGGCGTGGGCTAAATACTGAACTGATACTCGTTTTTGCACTACTTATTAATGATGAGTAACCCCCATATAAACTATATGTTTTTTCTTAGCTTGACGGCTATGCCCCTTAAGGGGTTAGGTGTTGGTCGTATCTCCCACCACTTTTCCATCTTCTAAACGAATAACCCTTCTTAAATAGCCAATTACTTTTTCGTCGTGCGTAGCAAAAATGAAAGTAGTTTTCATTTCTTTGTTCAATTTTTCCATTGTCCGAAGAATATTGTGAGAATTTTCGGAATCCAAATTTGCAGTAGGTTCATCGGCCAATACCATTACCGGATGTTTTACCATGGCACGAGCAATAGCTACACGTTGACACTCGCCACCCGAAAGTTGTGCCGGACGAGAATTAACTTTGTCCGTTAAACCTACCCATTCAAGAATCTCCATCACGCTTTTTTTTCGTTCTTCGGTGGTCATATTCAGCAATAAAAGTGGAAATTCAACATTTTCGAATACCGTATAAACTGGCAATAAGTTGTAGTTTTGGAAAATAAAACCCAATTCTTCTTTACGTAGTTGAGCCGATTCTTTGCGGGTGAGTTTTCCCACCGATTTGCTCAACACAACCACTTCACCTTCGGTCGGTTTATCCAACGAACCAATAATGTTCAACAAAGTTGTTTTTCCAGAACCACTCGGACCAACCAATCCGGTAAATTCTCCTTCGGTAAATTTTAAATTAATACCATCCAAAGCAGTAAAAAAACCAGCTCCCACAGGGAATTTTTTTATAAGATTATTAACTTCTACGATTGTTTTCATATTTTTTTTTGACTTTTCAATTTTAACTTTTCCAAAGTTTGAAACTTTGGAAAAGTATGATATTTATTTTTTAAAAATTGTAATTCAACATCACTTGCACTCCTTTACCTGCAAACAAATTACTGCCTTGAGTTTGAGTAATGGCTAAAGGAGTAACTGGATTCCAAAATCCAAACACATACAAACTCCATTTATCGTAAGTTCTGCTCCAACTCAGGTAATTGTACATCGATTTTGTATCGGGCAAATAAAATATCATTGCAGATACATTGTCTAAAATAGATAATGGATAATTAATAGTACTACCAATCAAATTAATGGCTGTTCCTTTTACTAAAAATTCTTCCCCAAAATGATAGCGAAAATACTCCACTGAAACCCCCACTCCATTGCCAATAGGCAAAGTATAATCGGCACCAATATTCCACATATCTTGCATCTTATACAAAAATGGTTCTACAATGCCCTTAGTATCTGTATAAGTTATACTTGTTTCGAACCAAAGTCCAATCCCAACATCCCATTTTCCGTCCAAACCTACACGCGATTCGCCGTAGTTTTTATAAGCAGGAAGCGAACTCAACAATGGATTTGCATAATTGAGCGTTCTAAAATTCGTACTCAATGCTATTTCACCGGGTCCGAGCTGCGACTGAATCCGCCCACCCACTTCGGGTTTCCATTGGTCAGTACTAAATTGTTCGTAGCCTTTTGGAGCATTATTTCCCAACAATCCCCACAGCCAAATATTGGCATTATTCTCAAAAAAATACTTCCCAAGTACTCCATAAACTCCATCCGTAAGTTGTAATGGATCACGTACATCCATAGCATCGAACCACATGAGCGGACGAAACATCTTGGCTTGACCGAAATTAATTTTCTGTAATCCAGCTCTCACTTCCCAATTTTCGCCTGAATAGCGAGCCCAAACTCGATAAGGCTTCACCTGCCCCATCAGTGTGTCGAAACCAAGCGAACTAAAACCCAGTGATGCATTCAAATTAGCTGAGGCCTCAAAATTTAGATGGCTATTTTGCCCCATTTTAAAGTTGCCTAACACTGTGGGAACAAACCGACCACCGAACTGAACCGGATAACTTTTTTCTAACTGCAGTACTCCCCAAGTAGTTAGTTGACCATTAAAAGAAAATTTAGTGGAGTCACTTTGCGCAAGTATTTTGCTACAAATCAACAATATCAATATCAACACAGATGTCTTTCTCATCAGTTTCATCTTATTTATTATTGTTTTGTGGGAGGCATCACTCCATAAATTACAAACTGTGAAATTTGTCGGGTCATAGTTTCTATATCAGGAAAAAAGGCCATTACATCAGGCTGACTACTAACTTCTAACATTTTCTGCATTATCAGCATCACGAAATTAATATCCAAATTTTGATTCATTTCATTTTTCTGCTGAGCCTCAACAAAGAAATTATACATCAAAGTCATTGAATTTTGCATTAATCTTGTATAAAAAGATAATATATCATCTGAATCGGGGTGAAAAAAATCGGCTACGAATTCCTTCGAAAATGATTTACTTGACTCGTATTTCAAAGCCAACATTTTTTCCATTTTTTCAGAAAAAGTTATATCTGTATTTATTAGCGCTTCATATTCAGCTATTTGTTCATCAGTAATTTGCTGTAAGAGAAAAATAATCAAGGCTGATTTATTTTCATAGAAGCTATAAAAAGTCTTTCGGCTAACAGTTGCTTTGTTGCAAATTTCTTCAATAGTTACTTTTTTAAAGCCGTGTTTCCAGAATAATTCTTTTGCTTTTTTTTCTATTTGTTGCTTTTTTGTCAATTTCATTTCAGTGTAGGTAAACATTTATGCTGCAAAGTTACAATATCTATTTATTTATACAACTTTTGTTACCTAAATTTTCAATTTTATCGAAAAAAACTTTTTTCTTCATTTTTTTAAAGTCGAAACAATTAAATTCACTACATTTGTGAGTTAATATATTTGTACAGTATTATGAAAAAAGAATATAGTTTTGAAGAATTGTTGCATAAAGCAGCCTCTTATTGTTCAATATCAGAACATTGTATTTCGGAAGTTGAAGATAAACTCACGAGTTGGGGCGTTTCAGACGAAGAAAAAGCGAAAATAATAGCTAGTCTTGTGACAGAAGATTTTATTAACGAAAAACGATTTTGCAACTTTTTTGTAAAAGACAAATTCCGTTTTAATAAATGGGGAAAAATCAAAATTAGCTACGCCTTGAAACAAAAAGGGTTAAGCAATGAGCTTATAAACCATGCCTTGGGTACGATTGACGATGGCGAATACGAAGAAATGCTAGCGTCCATCCTGAAAACCAAACTTACGACCATCAAATTCGAGTTTGAATACGAGAAACAAGGAAAACTCTATAACTTTGCTCAGAGCAGAGGATTTGAAAGTGAGGTAATTAACAGAGTCATCAGATCTATCAACCAATGAGCCGATATTCAGCACGCGAAGAAAAAGCAAACACCATTACTCACGCCATTGGCATTCCTTTTGGGTTAATTGCTACCTACATTTTACTGCATAAAGCCATTCCTACTCATAATTATTGGCTTATTATCAGCTATTTGACTTATGTCATTTTTATGACATCTTCATACATAACTTCTACACTTTATCATATTGAAACCAACGAAAATCGAAAACTTACCCGTCGGAAATTCGATCACGCAGCCATTTATCTTCATATAGCAGGTACTTATACACCTTTTACTTTGGTGGTTTTACGGAATGAAGGAGTTTGGGGTTGGTCACTTTTCAGTATTATATGGCTTGCAGCAATAGCAGGCATATTCCTCAGTTTTTTACATTTAAAAAATTCAAGTAAATTAGAAACTGCCTGTTATGTGGCTATGGGTTGGGTAGTTGTGGTGGCTTTCAAACCGCTTATCGATGTTCTTTCGGCAGACCAAAACATGCCTGTATTTTGGTGGTTAGTAGCTGGCGGTTTATTTTATACGGTCGGAGCTATTCTATATTCACTCAAAAAAATTGAATTTATGCACGCAGTTTGGCATTTGTTCGTTTTGGGAGGAAGTGTTTGTCATTTCATTGCTATTTCGAAGATAGAAGTTTAGGAAACGAGGAAACAAGGAAACAAGTTGGCAAGAGAACTTAAAAGTCCAAAAAAAAGATATTTCATTAACAATAATACAACTACAAAAGCTAATCCCCGCCGATACAATCTCACCTAAAACCACTTTCTGATAGGATTTTTAGAGGTTTTATTAACCCTATACGCACAACAATGTTAAGTCGAATTTGTTAAATTTAATCCGAAATCCCGTTTGTACGAGTTTTGCGGCGAATGGCGTTCAAACAGTTCCAAAAAGGATTGACGCATTTCGAATTTTAGAGTTAAAGCATGTTTAACTCAACATAATTGACAAGAAAACGTTATAAAAAACAACGATACAGTTTTATTCAAATTGAAATATCTTATCAATTTTCAACTAATATGTGTCACCATTAAAAAATCAACTTTATGATGTACAAAAAAACAGGCTTAATGGCCTTAATTATTATTTCGACTATGTATATTAATGCACAAAGCATCTCGGGTGACTGGAAAGGAAACTTATCAGTACAGGGAACGAACTTGGAATTAATTTTCCACATTTCCGATAAAGACGGCGTTTACACTTCCACGATGGATGTACCAGCACAGGGAGCAGCAGGAATACCAGTTCAAAAAACAGAATTCGTTAACAATGAATTAAAGATTAGCGTACCAGCAGCACAGTTAAACTTTTCGGGTCAACTCACTGGAGACAGCATTACTGGAAATTTTGAACAAATGGGTATGAAATTACCGCTGACACTTAAAAAAACGACAATAAAACTTCCGGGAAATACGGCCCTCGTTTCGTCAGATGAATCATTAAAAAAAATAAGGGAAGGTGATAATGGCAATTATAAATATAAAGTTTCTGATTACTTTGCTCGTCCAAAAGCTTCTTCATTTCAACTTTCACCGAATGGGAAATATATGTCGTACATGGAAAAAGACGACAAAAACAAAAATCACGTGTATGTAAAAGAGATCGCAACAGGAAAAGTAAATCGCGCTATCGAAGAAAAAGATGAACTGATTAAAGGTTACGGCTGGATAAGCGACGAAAAACTATATTATGCTATGGATAAAGGTGGAAATGAAAATTTTCATATTTACGTGGCAGATATCGATGGCAAAAATCCAAAAGATTTGACTCCTTTTGATGGTGTAAAAGCAGGCATTATTCGTATTCTGAAAGAGCAAAAAAATGTCATGATCATACAGATGAACAAAAATAACAAACAAATTTTTGAACCCTACAAACTGAATGCTGCTACCGGAGAGCTGACACAATTATTTGAAAACAAAGACGCTGCAAATCCGATTCAAGGTTATGATTTTGATAAAGATGGTGTTTTGAGAGCCTATACTAAAATGGTGAACGGTATAGAGATGGAACTTTATTACAAAGATCTTGCAACCAATGAATTCAAATTGGTTACACGCAATAACTGGGACGACAGTTTTGGAATAATAAATTTCAGCTATAATCCTAATAATAAAGATGAAGCCTATGTGTATAGCAATTTGGACAGCGATAAAGCACGCATAATATTATATGATTTCAAAACTAATAAAAAGATTAAAGAAGTATTTTCAAATCCAAATTACGATGTAACGAGCATGCACCTTTCTCGAAAACGCAGTTACGAATTGGATTACTTTTCTTATGATGGCGAAAAATCTGTCATTATTCCAATAAGTAAAACCTATAAAGATTTAGATAGCCGCATAAAAAAACAATTCCCTGGAAAGGAATATGGAGTGGTAGATTTTGACGATAATGAAGCAACGTTTTTAGTTATTTTGCAAAGTGATAAACTCTATGGTACATATTATGAATACAATACTAAAACACAGAAATTCAAACTGCTTTATGATCTGATGCCTCAACTGAAAGAAGTTGACATGGCTGTAATGAAACCTATCACTTTCAAAAGCCGCGATGGTCTGACCATTCATGGTTATATTACCCTACCAACAGAAGCATTAGCAGGTAAAAAAGTTCCGATGATCGTAAATCCTCATGGAGGTCCACAAGGAATACGCGATAGCTGGGGATTCAATCCTGAAACGCAACTTTTTGCCAGCCGTGGTTATGCAACATTACAAGTAAATTTCAGAATATCAGGAGGATACGGAAAAGAATTTTTAAGAGCAGGATTCAAACAAATTGGACGGAAAGCCATGGAGGATGTTGAAGATGGCGTAAAATATGCTATTTCGCAAGGTTGGGTAGATAAAGATAAAATTGCCATTTATGGAGGTAGCCATGGAGGGTATGCCACCCTGATGGGAATGGTTTTAACCCCTGAATTATATGTTTGTGGGGTTGATTATGTGGGAGTTTCCAATATCGAGACCTTCTTCAAATCATTTCCAGAGTATTGGAAACCAATGACTGAAATGGTGAAACAAATTTGGTACGATCTTGATAATCCCGAAGAACTTAAAATTGCACGTGAAGTATCGCCAATAAATAAAATTGACAAAATAATGAGACCTTTATTCGTTGTTCAGGGTGCTAATGATCCACGCGTAAACATCAACGAAAGTGATCAGATAGTTACAGCACTCCGTGCAAAAGGTTTTGAAGTGCCCTATATGGTGAAATACAACGAAGGACATGGCTTTTATCGCGAAGAAAACCGCATGGATTTTTATGGTACTATGATGGGATTCTTTGCTAAGTATCTGAAATAAAATTGGTTGATATAACAATTATAAAACCGGACCCACTTTAATAAGGGAGTCCGGTTTTTTTTATTTCAAAATCAAAATAAAGGAATGAGTTGTTTAACAAAGAAACATAAAAAAGCAAATCACTTTAGGCTTTGAATTTGGGATTGTCTTTTATAAAGTTCAGCGAACAGTTTCCATAAATATCAAAGCAAATAAAGACGCCCAAATTGAGCGTCTCCACATATATCAAAAATCTGAAATATTTAACTTTTAATTGTTTTTACGGCTACCCAATTATTCTTTTCAACAAAATAATCCAATTTTAAATTATTTAGATTTGCTTCAGCTTCAATTAGTACAATATCCTCTTTGTAAAATCCACTCATATATAATTCTCCACCTACATTCAAACAAGCAGCATAAGTTTCAATATCGTTAAGCAGAATATTCCGGTTGATATTGGCTATAATTATATTAAATTTCAGTCCTTTAAGCAATTGTGCATCTCCCATTGCAACTTCAATGCCTTCTACATGGTTCAATGCAATATTTTCAATTGAATTTTCGACACACCAAGCATCAATATCAATAGCAGTAATTTTTGCAGCACCACGCATAGCAGCTAATATTGCTAGCACCGAAGTTCCGCATCCCATATCCAAAATACTCAAACCTTTGACATCCATTTTTAGAATTTCGCCAATCATTAAACTGGTAGTTTCATGGTGTCCAGTTCCAAATGACATTTTTGGGTCTATTACAATATCATATTTCAATTTCGGTATATCTTTGTGAAATGAGCTATGTATAACGCATTCATTATCAATAATAATTGGTTCGAAATAATGTTTCTCCCATTCTTCGTTCCAATTTATAGTTTCAACGGTTATGGCGTTGTATTCTATGGTTGCTTCAAATGCAAAGTTGGATAATAATTCGTTCAATTTTGCTTCGCTATATAATTCTGCGGGAATAAAGGCTTCCAAGCCGATGAAAGTTGGTAAAAAGCTATCGAAACCTAATTCGCCTAATTCTGAGGCTAATAAGTCACTTAAATATTCTTCGAAAGGTTCAATGATAAAATTAACTTGAATAAAATTCATGATGAGATATGTTTGAGTTTGAATTGTAAAAGTACTATAATTTTTAAAAACAATCAAACTGTTCCCACTATCTATGCGTTTAATGCGTAATGATTTTGTCAACATTTAAAGTATCAATGAAGTTTTTCAGCAATAAATTCTATTGATAAGCCCGAAAACACAAGGATATGGCACGATTATTGCTGATTACAAAACAAATAAATCACTTAAATATAAGGAGGTAAAATTATGAAACCTGCAATTAAATCTCTTCTTCTTGCGCTCATCTTTCCAGTTGGATTGTTTAGTCAAAGAGCCGAAATAATAGATGATATTTACTTTAGTCCAACCGATGCTAAAACTACTGTAAAAAAAGTAAAGCCTCAGAAAACAAACTACGTCAGTGGGGCTCGTCAGATTGTATTTTACGACAGAGATACTGTTGAAATAGTTACATCTGACTCAACCTATTTATTGGCTGAGGCAAATGACAACACAGAAAATGAATATCAAGGTGAAGAAGGCCATTATTTGAATGAATTCAATGGCTCACAGTCCGATTTGGAATACGCTCAACGTATAAGAAAGTTCCGCAATCCAAAATACACAGTATTCTTAGGTGATCCAAATTATTCTGACATTTATTCTTTGAATAATTTTGATTGGAATGTGTATGTCGATGGTTCGTACGCTTATGTAACCCCTACATTCACAAACCCATATTGGTTCAACTATAATTATAGTCCTTATGGCTACAATAGCTGGGGTTGGGGAAACAACTGGAATTCGCCTTATTCCAATTATGGTGGATGGGGTTACAACAATTGGGGATACAATAATTGGGGATATAACAATTACTGGGGATATGATTCTTGGGGATATAACCCTTGGTACAACAATTACTACGGTGGTTGGGGCAACTCATATTATGGTTATTACAATAATTATAACAATGGTTGGGGCTATCCAAATTACGGATATAACAACAACTGGACTTCGAATAGCACAAAATATAACGACAGGAATAACCCTCGTACGAATGAGGCCAATTATAGAAATCCTGGCAATTCAAGAACTTCGGTAAGCGATACCAGAAGATCAGCAGTAACTAATACAACCATTGGCGGAAGTAGTAGATCAGGAGTTGTTGGACGAAACGGATACACAACTGTGGATAGAAATGCAAGCAGAAGCGATATAAATTCAAGTTCAACACGAATGGGAAATAATTCGGTAAGTAATGGTTTAAGAAGTACCAACAGCTCAACTAGCAATAGAAACTCAGGATATAATTCTGAAATTTCAAATTCACGTACAGGTAATGTGCGTACCGAAAGTGGAACAAATACAAATAGAAATACTGTTACAAACAGAACTGAAAATAATGTAAGCAATCGTTCAGGATATTCTGAGAGACCAAGTCCGAATAGAAATTCATATTCTACGGGATCGGAATCAACTACAAGAAATACTTATACACCGAGAGCAACGTCGACACCACAAACAAACTCTGGGCGATCAACTTATTCAACTACACCTCGAACCAATTATTCTACAGGATCACCTGCTGCAACTCGTTCGTCATCAAACACAAGTAGTAGTTCTTATCGTTCGAGCAGTTCATCTTCAAATTCGAGTAGCAATTATACGCCATCGAGTTCAAGTAGTAGCTCCAGAAGCACTTATTCAGCACCTTCGAGTTCAAGCAGTAGCAGTAGTAGCTCTGGAAGTTCAAGTAGCTCAGGAAGTTCAAGTAGTAGTGGGTCAAGCGGTGGACGTAGATAACCCATTTTAAGATATATTGATATTCAATTGTTAATGATGTTTTACTAAAAAACAGATAATATGAAACGCTTAGTTTTTATTTTAATAATAGCAGTGAACTGCTCCCTTGTATTCGGTCAAACTGCATTTGATGCTCTTAAATCGAACGAAACCCAAATTATGGGTACAGCCAGATATTCGGCGATGGCTGGGGCTTTTGGAGCCTTAGGTGGCGATGCCTCGGCAATAAAAGACAATCCTGCCGGACTTGGAATTTATCGTAAATCGGAAGTTACATATACACTTGGTGCTTTGATGCAAGGAAATAATTCAAATTGGAACGGTCAGTCAAGTAAAGATAATGGTTACAGTATTGGAACAAACAACTTAAACCTAGTATTGGCACTACCTACTTGGAAAAGCGAAGTTGGAACTAGTGGATTATTAAGTTCCAATGTCGCATTTTCGTATAATAAGTTGAAGAATTTCAATCGAAATATTTCAATTAATAGCAAAGAAGTTGGAACATCAATGACTGACTATTTTGGATATTTTACGGGAAATGCGAATGGTAATCAGCTCGAATGGGACAAATATCCACAAATGGGATTTAATTCTGCTTTCGATAATGATGGATTGTCTTGGATATCAGTGATGGCTGATTATGGACGACTTATCAATCCGTATAATGACAAAATTACGGGTAAACAAATCGGTTGGGAATCATTCCTAAGTAATGGTGAAAAAGTTACTCCCTCCTACTCTTCCATCGAAACTGGAAGTACAGATGAGTATTCTTTTGGATGGTCGG
>JBBRHJ010000122.1:0-10216 GCA_038222885.1 Bacteroidales bacterium
AGAATTTTCTTTGAATTTCCTATAGCACTATGAACCCAAGGTAGCACTTTGTGAACTTCAGTTAGTTCGGATGTATTAATAACTTCGTGTTGCTTTACAATTAATTTCAATTTATTGTAACCATTATAAGCGTCAGAAATAACAGTTGTGTCGGCATCAACATTAATTTTTACTTGTTGGTTAATGCTGTTTGCTTTTAAGTCTGACATAACAATCATTTTAATGTGTCCAGGCATTCTGTCTGGTTTATGTTTGTCTTTAATTAATTTTTCAGCAATTGGTATTGATTCAATTAAGACTAAAACCTTAGCTTGTTTTTGACTACCACGACCTCTTTTTATTTTGGTATCTTTCAGGTTATCAGGGCTTATCGTTTCAAAAAATCCTTCATCTATTTCTATAAATTCAGATAGTTTATATCTACTATCTCTTTTCCCCATCACTATTCGAATCTTATGAAGCATACTCCAAATTGGCTCATAGATTTCGTGTCTAAGCTGATTCTGAACCTCATTTGCTGAAAATGTTTTCCTTGTTGCTGACAACATAAGGATTGCTTTGTACCAATGTAAATACGATAGATGACTTCTCTCTAAAGCAGTTCCACTCCGAAGGGCAGTTCGATAACTACATTTTTTGCATTGAAAAACTAATTTGTCCTTTTTCCAATAATGACTTGTATTCCCACATTTTTTACAAACAACACCAAGTTTTTCACGCTCAATTTTAAAGTGCTCAATACAAGTTTCCTCATTGGGGAAATAATTACTGAAATCAAGTAAATTCATCGGATTTTTTACTTGCAAAGGTAATTATTTTTCTTTGGGTGCAAAACCCGATAGTCATTTTTAAATATTGATAATTCAAAGGTTTTATTTATTCATTAACTCTATTATTAACCCCCTTTTATTTAATCACCATGAACAAAAGAAAATTACAAGTATGGAAGAAATTTGCTATGGTTTTAATAGCATTTTTTATTGCTTCTACAGGTTTTACTGCCATAGCCGTTTCGGAATATTGCCGATTTTTAATTAGCACTGGAACAAGTAGAGCCTATTTATCTGTGGAAACAAATAATGCGGGACAAATTATTTTCACTGTCTATCCTTTCGATCATACTGCTGAAACTAGTACAGCCTATACAGCTTTTAGAAATTCGGGATGGAGTGACCCCCGCATGCAACTTTTTACTGTAAACGGCAATGCGAATACCGCATGGAAGTATTTCACTCGGACAATTGATGTTGCTAAAAGTCAGGTTACTTTGACACCTGTTGCTGGAATGATGAATAGCGGTGATGTTGTAGCCGGCACACAAACAATGGAATGGAGAACACCACAAAATGGCAATGCTTATGGTGCGGTTGCTATTTCATATACTTATGGCAGCACTTGTCCACAACCTACTAATTTGGCTGATCCAAGTGCTTTGGCAATTGATGAAACAGCACATTTGACATTTACAAGCGATGCCGCTGCAACAAGTAATACTGCCATAGTTTTTTCGGGAAGTATTGACATTTATGAACAAGCTAATTTCACTTCAGGAAGCGTTTAAATTTTACAAACCCTGGAAATTATACAGTTAAAGTACGTTCGATTGGGGACAACAATTTGCACCTGAATTCTGGGTATTCAACTGCAATTCCCTGGACAGTGGCAGGTACTCTACCCTCACTTGGAAATTCTGAATTTTGTCATAAATATTGGGCACCAACAACGGGAAATGCGAAGCCAAGCGATGCCGTTTTTGTTACCTGGGAAACCTTATCAGATGGAAGTATGAAAGTTACACTGGATGGTGTAGCTGGCAATCAACCATCATTCAGAGGAGGTTCACTAAGTGCTGATAATCTTTTAATTGGCCCTTTATCGATAGTAGGAACTACTTTTGTTGATATAACTTACGCAGCAAATGTTGCCACTATTACTCCAAAAACCGGAGTTGTTATTCCAGATGGAATGTCCGTACGATATAATGGTGTTGTTTCATATTTAACATCCGGAGGGGTTGCTCCCAATCCAAATTTGTACCCAAACGGTGATTTTACTTATACTTACAAAACAAATTGCGCTAATGTGGTCTTGACTAAATTAGCCGCACCAACCAATGTAGCAATAGATGGAACTGGTAATGTAACATTTGATGCAGTTGATCATGCAACATCCTACAACGCATTTGTATATCTTAATGGAACTGCTGTTTATTCCCAAATAACAATAGCAAGTGCTGATAAATTGAATTTTACACTGCCCGGGAATTTCACTGTAAGCCTTGTGGCTGTTCCGGATATTACTTCTACGGGTTATGCAGATTCAAATCCAACAACTCCAATCCCATGGACAGTTAATTTTACTGCTCCAACAACTTTGCCTGTTTCGGCCTATTGTCATTGGGAATTGGATCCAAGTGGGGGTGGAAATGCAGTTGCAACTGATGAAGATGCTTTATATTGGACATGGACAACAGATGCATTGGGACAAATTGTTATTGGTATTGAAGGGAAAATCACTCCTGCAACAACAGCATTCAGAGCCGGTGGTATGGATTTGGCCGGATTTACGATTGAAGGTGTTTCAGCTACACTTTTGCTGGATAAAGTTGGCAATAATGCAGGTCTAACTCAAACATTCAAAGTAAAAACTGGGATTGTTTTATTACCTGGTTTAAGAGTTTCTTTTAATGGGAAAGTTGAATATCGTGTAGTAGCACTAAATACCGATCTTACTAATTTAGATGATCTTTATCCAACACTTGCGTTCCCAAATTCTTATATTTACGGAAGCAATTGTACCGGAACTGCCAATATTTTAGCTGCACCGGTTAATTTAGCAATTAGTTCTGAGAATATATTAACTTTTGATGCTGTGACAAATGCTGTAAGTTATAAAGCCTATATTTATGATGGTACAGGAGCTCTTGTATTTACGCAAGATCCTTTTGTTTCAGGTACTGTAATCAATTATAGTGTGCCGGGGAAAAATACCCTAAAAGTACAAGCAATTGGAAATGCTGCCGATTACCTCAGTTCAGGATTGTCTGCTACAGCAAACTGGAATTTGATTGCAACTTTGGCAAAACCAACTAATTTAGCAATTGATACTGAAAACAAATTAACTTTTGCTGCTGTTTCATCGGCATTAAGTTATACTGTAACCGTTTATCAAAATGCAGGCGATGGATCAGCTTTAGTAACATTGCCTAATTTTGTAATCGGAACCGTTATTAATATGGGATCAAATCCATACGGAACTTATTTTGTAAAAGTAACTGCTGTTGGTGATGGAGAAGTAATTCTTAATTCTCCGGTATCTGATACCTATACATGGAATTATCAGGCTCCATTTGTTTGTAATTTATTGTCAGCCCATCCACTTATTAAAGGATCCAGCGCAATCACGTTCACAAAACTTGATAATTCAATTGCAACTACAGCTCCTTATTTTGCTCCAAATTTTGCTGCCAGTGCAAATTACACTTTTGATATTACAAATAATGTGGCAAGTATTCATTTAGGTGACGCTACAAACGGAAACTGGCAAGCTCAGTTCCGCTTAGTACCTACTACTCCAATCATAATTAAACCTGGAGCAGCTTATACTATTAAAGCAAAATTAAAAACTTCAAAAAGTGTTGCTGTTTTAGCAAAAGTGATGGACAACGATGACAATACATTCTTTCCTTTTATTACACGACAGAATGTAAATTCAGCAACCGGTGTTGATTTTCAATTAACTGCAGTTGTTGCCCCAGCAGGTTTTACACAAATTTTCCAACTTTTGTTTGATTTTGCTCCAAATCCGGCTAATACCGATATTGAAATATCGAATATTGCTATCTGTGGTGAAGAAGGAACAACTGCTGTTAATCAAATTCAATCAAAAGGGATTAGCATTTATCCTGTTCCAACAAAGGATGTGCTTAATATTGTTGGATTGAATGAATCTAAAGAAGTTAGGATATTTGATGTATTGGGAAAAGTTATTCGTATTCAACAAACGAATAGCTCAGTAAGTACTTCGGGATTAAACAAAGGAGTTTATTTGTTATCGGTAGATAATCAGATGGTTAGATTCGTAAAAGAATGATTTATATCAGGAATTGAATAAAATCAAGTTATTTTTTTATTAGTTTTAATGTAGCCTTTATACCTTCCTCTTCACTAAACCGATTACCTTCAAATTCAACACCAATAAATGCTTTGTAGCCTGAATTTTGGATTATATTCAACATTTTTGGATAATCAATTTTGGTTTCATTTCCCTGTTCATCAAAGTCATATGATTTTGCACTTACAGCCTTTGCATACGGCATCATTTTTTCAACAGCCGGGAATCGGTTAGCTTTATCAAAATTTCCAAAATCGGGTAATAAGCCAAAATTTTTACGGTTCACGCTTTTTGCAACTTCAACCAACCAATCAGGATTCGAAGAATATCCCCAATGATTTTCGACAAGGATGTTAATTTTTAATTTATTTGCATAATCACAAAGTTGTTGTAATCCTACCACCACAGCTTTCTGAACTTCTTCTTTTGTTCCATCACCAGCAGCATTTACCCGAATTGAATGACAGCCAAGAAATTGAGCTGCATTTATCCATTTACGATGGTTTTGAACAGCAATATTTCTTTTTTCAATACATGTATCTCCCAAATTTCCTTCACCATCATCCATTATTAAATTGGATTTTACATTATATTTTTCACATTCAGTTTTTAATTTTTGTAAATACACTTTGTCAGAAACAGCATCTTTTCTATCAAAAAGTATACTTACATATACTATCGCTCCTATTCCAAATTCTTCACGTGAAACCCTTGGAAAATCGATATTTGTCATTTTGCCTGATTGTATTCTACGATGCAATGACCATTCTGCCAGTGATATTTTAAAATTGTTTTGAGCCATACTCATATTTAATGCAAGAATTGACAAAATAAAAACAATTGACTTTTTCATAAACTTATTCCTAAAGTGTTGCCTTTCTATTTTCTTTTTTTACAGTTTCTCCTTTTTGGTTTATAATATGTATTATTTCGCTTGTGTTATTACCACTCAACCAAAAAGTAACTAAGTGATGGAAATCTTTTTCAAGAGATTCTGGTGTTTCAATTGCACTTTCAACAATGGGTGAACACTGACGAAAAACGCAATAGACACCAACGCCCCACGCCTCATGATTTGTAACCTTATCGGCTACTTTATAAGAAGCATATCCTCCAATTCCATCATGTTTCCATGCATCCTCAGTTGGTGGGTCGTAAGGCATTTCACTCTGGTAAAAATATACTTTACCGAAATTACCGCTCCAAAGAGTTTGATATTCCTGAAAATGTTCATTAAATAATCCATAAATCGTTACATTATCACCATTTACAATTAAACCATTGGCACAACGATTTTTATCCCAACCAACTCCATTTCCGTGATCAGCACGCCAAAGCCAGGTATTGTCAATCACTACATTTTTGCTGTTTATAATCAGACAACTTGAAGTTGAACCTTCAAACGGTCCGCCAACTCTGAAATATAAATCATATAGAAAAGTTGGATTTAACAAATGAGGATTCGAAGAATTTGTTTCACCTACCCGGCAAAGTGTTTCAGAAGGAATTTTTCCGGCATCAAACATTATACTTGAAACAGTAACATTATCTACATCTGATATTTCAAGAATTGAATTTCCATTGCCAGATTGTAGGGTTGTTAATCCAAGTCCAATCATTATTGTGCCTGGTTTGGTAAGTTTTATACTATGAGTAATTTCATAAACACCCGGCGTAAAGAGGATATTTTTCCCTTTATCCAACGCTTTATTGATAGTTTCTGAATTATCAAATTCAGGAAAAGCGATGTAAAAATCTTTAATTGGAAATGTCATCTCATTTGATTTTTTGTTTTCCCATGAGTTGCCGGTAGAATTTAGCTTTATTGCAGGAATTTTCAGCACGTAATTTTCTTTTTCGAATACCAGATATGGTTTTTCGCGAACAAATGGAGTAGTAGTTATTACTGTAAATGGTTTTTCTGGCCACTCGCCTTCTGGAGGATTATTTACACCCATAAACATCATATTCCATGTACCACCTCTCCAATTTTCCCAGTTTGAATTTCTTGAAAACCATTGTTGTTGCTGACCGGATAAAACTGTTCCGTCTATCTTCGAATCAGCTAAAAAACCACCACTTGCATACCCATTGTCGTGCAATTTCAAATCACCTTTTACATGAATTCTTCTGAGTGGTGCGGCTTGTGAAACTCCCCAAATATTGGCGGAATCAATAGTTGGAATTACAGTCAGATTTTCGGCAGACCGCCAGAAATTTGAGAGCACATTTCCTGATTTATTTGTTGATTTTGATCGAACTGCACCGCTAATTACAACATCATCCGGCGAAGTTCCTAAACCATAAACCTGCATATAATAACCTACTTTTACATCAAGATTATATTTTCCCGGCATAAAAAACAAAGCATATCGGTTAGAATTGAATTCACTCTTCTTACCAGCTTGTCTGTTATAAAGTGTGTCAAGCAAAGTTTGAATTTCACTCATATTCATTGAAGGTTGAAAAACAAATACATTTTTTCCAAACAATGAATGATTGAAATTTGTAGATTTGAGATTAGTTAAAATTGAGAATGAAAATAAACAGGCAAAAATGATTTTAAATTTCATAAAATATAAATTAGTATACTTATTAAAAACGCTGCAAGAATTCACTTAAGTTCACATCTCTGTCTAAATCAATTTTTTTTCTTAATCTGTAACGATTCATTTCAATACTTCTTACTGACATATTTAAAAGCGGAGCAATGTCTTTCGATGAAAGATCCATTTTCAAATACGCGCAAAGCCGTTTATCACTCGTGTTCAGATTTGGATAAGATTCTCCTAAACGTTTTAAATAGTTTTCATAAACCAAATCAAAATTTTCTTCAAAACGTTTCATGTTATTATCGTTTTCAATATTCTGCTTTATATTTCGTTCCAGCTTGCCAAGGCGAGATAATATCTCGTTGGTACCAGAGTTCGTTTTAATTTCACCCGATACTTTGGAGATATTGTCAACAATATCAAGTAGCATTTCATTTTTGCGGATCAAGTTCATGGTCGATCTTGCCAGTTCCTGTGATTTATGGCGTAATTCATATTGTAACTGCTGGTTTTTTAATTCCTTAATTTCACGTTTCTTCTCTGTATTTTCTGCTTCAAAATGTATCTTCTGCTCCTTCAACTCTATTTCTTTCAGTTTTTCCATTTCAAATGCACCTTGTTTTGATTTGTGATTAATAAATAGAATCAGAATTACAACCAAGGATAAACCTATTAAAAAATAAACTAAAATGGCTATTTTTGTTTGATACCAGGCCGGTAAAATAGTAAATGAATAAGAACAAATCGCTTCTTTTGACTCAAGAATATCTCTGGCTTTTACTTTAAACACATAATTACCTTTCGGTAACTGAGTATATTCCTTCATGTTATCTGTTGTAAATTCCGACCATGTTTCGTCATAGTTTTCGAGCATATAACTATACTGAACAATACCTTCCCTGCGATATTCAGGAGCAACAAACTGGAAACGAATTGAATTCTGATAATTATGAAATGATCTGTTTTCTCCGTCGTTTATATTCATCATCGGATTAAAATCAGTCGCTTTGTCATTGGTTACAATAATATTTTGAATAAACACTTTAAACGTGTTTTCCGTTTGGATTTCTTTATTTGTCTCAATCCAGCTGAATCCATCTTCCGTACTTAAAATAAGGTTATTATTATCGATAAAATTAAAATTTTCAAATCCTGAAATTATTTTTGATTGCAGAATTCGATATGTTAGCGAATCCAACGCGTATGAGTTGTTTGCTTTCTTCTTAACCAAACCTACAAACTGACCGGAAACACACCAAACATTTCCACCTGGACTTTCGTGTAATCGCATATAACTTGGCGGTGAACTGAACAATTTGTTCCATTTTTCATTCGGAACCATTTTATCCGTTTTTTTATCATACATATAAAACCCGCGTTCTGAAGAAAAAATAAGCTGATTACCAACTCTAAAAACAGTATTGTTATGGGTACTTGGTAAACCTTTATTCTCATTAAACGATTCGACTTTTGTGATATTTTCCATTTGAGAATCGAAAAATAAATGAAACATCCCTTTTTGCCAATGGCTAAACCAAACGGTTCCATCGGTGTCTTCTTCGAACATAGGACTTGATTCAGAAAATTTTCCTTTAATGAAATGAGAGAACTTCCATGATCCATCAGATTTTTTCAGGATAAAAAGTCCCTGATACGAACAACCTAAAATCAATTCAGGATGTTTTCGCAACGATTTAAATGACCACGTACCGGTTAGACCTGAAATTTGTGATATTTTATCCCCGTTAATGATAAATGCGCCATGATCATCTCCACAAAAAAGGGTATTGTCAATCTCGTTCAAGCACCATATCTGACCTTCCATGCCTTTTATTAGTTTCAGTTGAATTGGAGTGGATGTATTTGAAAGAGGATAAGATGAATAATAAAGTCCCTGATTAGTTCCAAAATAAAGTGTGTTATTTTTTAAGTAGGATGTATAGCCGGCTCCATATAAATTATTTGTTCCGAAAATATTCAAAATCGGACTGCTTAACATCACGTAGTCAATGCCTTTGTCAAGCCCCAACCAAAGGTTTTGCTGATTATCAAATTTCGCGCTGAGAACGGTATTATTTTGTAAGCCCGAGAACGTGTTGACATATAAAACACTGCCATCAACAATATTTTGAACTGCAATTCCACGTTGGACAGTTCCGAAAACAAGTTGCTTTCCATTTGTAGTTGCGCAGAAAACCTGATTTTGTTTTAAAAAATCATCAAAATTAGTTTTAAATGGAATAATCGATGACCCATCGAACACAAAAACTCCTTCGAAACTGCTAACAAATAATATTTTATCTTCTCCATAAGGCAAAATTGAACAGACCTTTTTATTTATCAACATCTCAGAACCCGGAATTTTAATAAATAAACTCCCGTTGAGCATAAAAACACCACTTTTTAAACTAGTTATAAAAAGTATTTTATGCACAAATCCTGACGATTCAATCCGATCCATAAATGGGATTTTGAGAATGTTTGCACCATCATAAGCATATACATTTCTGCTAGATTGAAAATAAATCTTCTTGTTTCCTAACAGTATATTATACAACTCATTTGAAGAAGACATATCGATTTTGTATTTTTCGATTAGTGAATTATACACGAGTTTCCCATTTTTGTCTTTCAGGAAATAGCCGAATTCATTAAAAGTTGAAGCGTAATACCGGTTGTCTTTTGTAAATAAGACCGAACGGACATTGGTTCCGTTTTTTATAGGATAGGTTATCCAGTTTTTTCCATCATATTCTAACAGGCCGCTGTTATTTGCAAAATACATTGAGTTGGATTCACTTTGAGCAATTTCCCAGTTTTGTGAACCCGATTTATAAATCTCACGGGTAAAGTTCCGAACCATGGGTTGATTCGCGAAGATGGAAAATTGTAAAAGAATAAATTGAAGAACAAAAAAATTACGTTTCATAAAAATAAATGTTTAGTATTTCAATATTTTGTCAAATAGACTTCAATGTTAGTACAAATTTATGAAATGAAAAGAGCTTTGAAATATGTTTAGCAACATGTTATTTATTAATGTGCTGTTTATTAGTTATATAAAATTATATTTGACGTAATTTTGTGAATATAAAAAAGAAGGGAATCGTATTTTTGTGAGGCACATTATAGTAAATTTAAAATAATGTTTCTTATTTTTGTAATTGAAGTTTTCGTAAAAAAGCTGAAATACTTAAAAATCCATATAAATCATTTAAAGTCTGATTTATTTATGAATATAAAAAAGGACATTTTGCTTTCGAGTACTCAAAATAACATAGAAATAAAAAAAATCAGTTTAGAGCATGAAAAGAAACTTTGTTTTAATTATACTAATTATTATGTCTTCAGTATTGTCGGCTCAACAATACAAACTTGTTTGGGAAGACAATTTCGATAAAAACACGTTGGATGAATCAAAATGGACAATAGCATCGGATGGATATGGAGGAGGGAATAAAGAATTACAATACTACAAACGGGAAAACATTCATGTAGGGAAAGAGCTGGTAAGTGGTGAGAATTGCCTGATAATAACCGCAAAGAAAGAA
>JBBRHJ010000123.1:0-10201 GCA_038222885.1 Bacteroidales bacterium
AAAAATCATGACGGATATATTATCTCAGGATTTTTTTGCCGACTGTGAAAAGGTAAAACTCGAACTAAATTACAAAGAACTTGGCTTCGATGGAGGCGAAAATGTTTGGAGCGGAATTAAAGAAGCCATGCAGAGATCATATCCGGAAACTTATGTGGATATTCAAACTCCACTATAATAGATATACCAATGAATGAGGAAATAGCAGCTTTGGAATTTGGGAAATGCAATGAAGGGAAAGCAAGCTTTCAATATGTTTATAGCATCTACCACCATTTACTCATTACTATTTTTCTATCTTTCTGATAATCAACCACTACAAATTATTATTGAAATAAATGCTTATTTGGTTGAAAATGAAGAATATTTGTAGTAAATTTGCGGAAAATTTGAAATAAGGAAATATTTCTTTAATTATTGAATAAAAAAAATAGTAATCATATAAAATAATTCAAAACAAGGCTATGAATTTGACACACATCGAACATCTCGGTATTGCAGTGAAAAGTTTAGAAACTGCGATTCCATATTACGAGTCTGTATTAGGGCTGAAATGTTATGCAGTGGAAGAAGTTCCAGAACAAAAAGTAAAAACTGCATTTTTCAAAGTAGGACAAACAAAGATTGAACTACTTGAATCAACCGATCCTGAAGGTCCTGTTGGAAAATTTATCGAAAAAAGGGGCGAAGGTGTTCACCACATCGCTTTTGCCGTAAATGGATTACAAGAAACCTTAGATTTGGTTGCCGAAAAAGGAGTGCAATTAATCGACAAAACTCCACGAAAAGGAGCTGAAGGATTGAATATTGCCTTTTTGCATCCTAAATCTACATTCGGAGTACTCACCGAATTATGCGAAGATCCTAACAAATAATTACCCACGAAAAACCACCTGAGGCGAAGCAGTATGGCAAGTGATCCTATTGTGTAAGTTTCGGGTTTTATTAATATTTAAAATTTAATGGAAAATCAAGAAAAAGTAAAAAATCTCATCGATTTGCGCGTAAAAGCCAAATTAGGAGGTGGAGAAAAGCGTATTGCATCGCAACACGCAAAAGGTAAATTTACCGCTCGGGAACGTATCGACATGTTACTCGACGATGGTAGTTTTGAAGAGTTAGACATGTTCGTAACCCACCGTTGCTACAACTTCGGGCTGGAAAACGAAAAGTATCTTGGCGATGGTGTAATTACCGGTCATGGTACTATCGACGGAAGAACCGTGTATGTATTTGCACAGGATTTCACTGTTTTTGGTGGATCGTTGTCAGAGACTATGGCATTGAAAATTTGTAAAGTAATGGACATGGCTATGAAAATGGGTTGTCCAGTTATTGGTGTAAATGATTCAGGTGGTGCACGTATTCAAGAAGGTGTTACTTCATTGGCTGGTTACGCCGAAATTTTTGAACGCAACATTTTAGCATCAGGAGTTATTCCACAAATTTCAGCTATTTTCGGTCCTTGTGCCGGAGGTGCTGTGTACTCTCCTGCCCTCACCGACTTTGTGTTGATGACCGAGCAAAATTCTTATATGTTCGTAACTGGACCCAAAGTAGTAAAATCGGTTACTGGTGAAGATATTACAACTGAAGATTTGGGTGGTGCTGATGTACATGCCGGAAAATCAGGCGTATCGCACTTCAAAGTGGAAAATGAAGAAGAAGGTATGTTGCTAATTCGTAAACTGTTGAGTTATTTACCGCAAAACAATTTAGAAGAAGCCCCTATTTATGACACCAAAGATCCGATCGACCGCTTGGAAGACGCTTTGAACACTATGATTCCAGATAATCCGAACTTGCCTTACGACATGAAAAACGTAATCCATGCCATAGTGGATAATGGTGAGTTTTTAGAAGTTCATCGAAATTACGCACGTAACATAATTGTTGGATTTGCACGTTTTAATGGTGCTTCAACTGGTATAGTTGCCAATCAGCCTAACTTCTTAGCTGGTGTACTCGACTGTGATGCAAGCCGCAAAGCTGCTCGTTTTGTACGTTTCTGCGATGCTTTCAATATTCCAGTGTTAACATTGGTTGATGTTCCTGGATTCTTGCCAGGTTCTGGTCAGGAGTATTCAGGAATTATTATTCATGGTGCCAAACTAATGTTTGCTTATGGTGAAGCTACAGTTCCTAAAGTTACTATTACATTGCGTAAATCTTATGGTGGAGCACATGATGTAATGAGTTGTAAACAATTGCGAGGTGATTTTAATTATGCTTGGCCTACTGCCGAAATTGCGGTAATGGGTGCTGCTGGTGCTATTGAGGTACTCGAAGGACGTGCTATTGCTAAAATTACTGACCCTGAGGAAAGAGCTAAATTTATATCAGAAAAAGTAGGAGAATATAACCAGAAATTTGCTAACCCTTATCAAGCAGCTTCTTATGGTTATATTGACGATATAATTGAACCACGTAACACACGTTTCAGAATTATTCGTGCATTCCAAGCTTTACAGACTAAAAAGGTAGTAAATCCATTGAAAAAACATAGTAATATACCTTTATAATTATGATGATACTCAATTTAACAAACTGGACTGAGTTACTTATTGGTTCTGCAGTTGGAATTACAGTTGTTTTTACGGCATTAGCCACTTTGGTACTTTGTTTTGAAGGAATTCAAACCTTGGTAATCAGATCTGGAAAAAAGAAAAAAATTAAAGCTGGAAAGCAAGAACACGAAATAGTAGATTTGGCAGGAAACGAAATAGCAGTTATTTCGATGGCTTTACACCTTTATTTCAATACTATGCACGACGAAGAAAGTAATATCATTACCATCAAACGTATAGAAAGACGTTATTCTCCTTGGAGTTCAAAAATTTATGGTCTAAATAATTTAATTAAATAATAAATGAAAAAATTTGATTTTAATATAAATGGGGACGACTATCAAGTTCATATCAAATCGATTGAAGGCGATATCGCAGAATTAGAAGTGAACGGAACGCCCTATTCCGTAAAAATAAAACAAGAGATAAAAACCACTAAAACTCCTACTTTAATTCGTAAGGACGCTCAATCGAAAAGTGCCGACAGAAGAGTTCTTGAAAACATGTCGCCAGTATCGAGCGGTGCTAAACCAAGCTCAAAAAGCATCAAATCGCCACTTCCAGGCAGTGTACTCAAAGTAATGGTTGAAGTAGGTTCGAGCTTTAAGGATGGTGATGTATTAATGGTTATGGAATCGATGAAAATGGAAAATAATATTTTAGCTGAACGTAGTGGTAAAGTGCTTAAAATTTGTGCACCAGCTGGATCAGCCGTTTTGCAAGATGCAGTATTATTTGAAGTAGAATAAAATTTAAAAACTTATGAAGGAATTAAGATATAAAATAGGTTTTTTGCTTATTCTACTTGGACTGTTTATACCTACCGGTATTTTCGCCGCTAATGCAGGTGAATCGTCATTAGTAATGGAGAGTTTAACAAAGTTTTGGGCCAATACTGCTTTTGCCAACTTTGAATTCAAATACTTAGTGATGATAATTATTGGTATAGTATTTATATACCTTGGAATAGCAAAAAACTGGGAACCATTATTGCTTGTGCCCATTGGGTTCGGTATTTTGGTGGGCAATGTACCTTTTACCGAAGGTTACAAAATTGGGATTTACGAGCAAGGATCAGTGATGAGTATACTTTATAGTGGAGTAATTTCAGGCTGGTATCCACCGCTTATATTTTTGGGAATTGGAGCAATGACTGATTTTTCGTCGCTTATCTCAAACCCAAAATTAATGTTGTTAGGTGCAGCGGCTCAAATTGGTATTTTCGCTACATTTATTGGTGCTTATGCTTTAGGATTTACGCCGGCACAGGCGGGAGCTATTGGTATTATTGGCGGTGCCGATGGACCAACTGCTATTTTCCTATCGTCGAAATTAGCGCCTGAGCTCATGGGAGCAATTGCTGTAGCTGCCTATTCGTATATGGCACTCGTACCAGTAATTCAACCACCAATAATGAAGCTTCTAACTACCCCCAAGGAAAAGGTTATTAGGATGAAAGCCCCACGTCAGGTTACAAAATTTGAAAAAATTGCGTTTCCGGTTATTGGTTTACTGTTAACAACATTTATTTCTCCAAGTGCTATGCCATTGTTGGGAATGTTGTTTTTTGGTAATTTATTGAAAGAATCAGGGGTTACAGAACGTTTGGCTGATACTGCTCGTTATGCTTTGATTAATACTATCACTATTTTGCTGGGACTAACAGTTGGTGCTTCTACACAAGCTGATAAATTCTTAACTGCAGATTCAATTATGATTTTTGGGTTGGGTGCAGCTTCGTTTGTGGTAGCTACTGCAAGTGGTATTATGTTTGCCAAACTGATGAATTTGTTCTTGAAAGAAGGGAATAAAATCAATCCACTAATTGGTTCAGCTGGTGTTTCGGCAGTTCCCGATTCAGCACGTGTTTCGCAAGAAGTTGGGCTACATTACGATAATCGCAATCACTTGCTGATGCATGCCATGGCTCCTAATGTGGCAGGCGTAATTGGTTCGGCGGTTGCAGCAGGTATTCTATTAAGTATGCTTGGGTAAAACCAAATTCCACAATTAAAAAAAGTTGACCATTGAATTGGTCAACTTTTTTCAGCTCTAATTCTGACTTCAGCAAAGCGGTAGAGCGGCAACATTATAACTTATAGTTTGAATAATAAGGCATTATTTCTTCCGTATTACTTCTATTAGTTCTGCAATAAAACAAAGTGAAACAACAAATAAAAAAATACCCCAAAATGAACATTGATTCATTCTAGGGACTTTTCATTTCTCAAATCATAAATAATAGCTATTTTTTATAGAGTGTTCAACCTATATTTCTTCTATTATACTACGAGCATATAGCAACAAATTATTTTTTTCCTTTTTTTCCATTATCGTGATTGGAGTGCTTATTATTTCCATGTTTATCACTTTTTTTACTATCAAAGCGTTCATTATTAGATTTATAAGAGTGACTTACATTTGAATTTTTATATTCAGGTCGTTTTCCAATATTTTTTTGTTCTTTACCATGGTATCCTTTATAATATTTATTTTTATACTCATTGTGGTGAATATAGGGTGAGTTGCCATGATAATCATTCATAACCACTTTATAGCCTTTATACAAGTCATAATTTCTATATTGATTTGGTAAATTACGTTGATGTACCCATGTTTTACCGTTGTAATAAATAAAACTCGAATTCTGAACATCATAATATGTTTCTACATCGGGGAGATAATAATATCTAACATTGTTGTACCCAACTGGACCCCATTGAGGAGCTGCACCCAATTGAACATTTACAGAGATTTGTGCTTGAAGAGCACCGGCCAAAATTAACGCTGCACTAAGTGCAATTATTTTTAATGTTTTCATAAGTTTTTGTATAAATAAATTGAATTAAACTTCACAATACAAAGAACGTACCATTCAAGTAAATCAGATTACATAAGATTGAATTTGATTTACATATTTCACGTATTTATATCTAGTTGATGGATAAATACTATCAATAACTTAATTGTATTTACTGAAAAATCCCCTGTTCGATTCCATCAAACAGGGGATTTTTATATGAAATTACTTTTTAAAAGTTCACTTAAAAAATACTTAAACTTACGGTAAGACCAGCCATTACGATAGAAACCATACTCATTAATTTGATAAGGATATTCAATGATGGGCCAGATGTATCTTTAAAAGGATCACCAACTGTATCACCTACAACTGTTGCTTTATGATTATCAGAACCTTTACCACCTAAATTTCCTTCTTCAACATATTTTTTTGCATTATCCCAGGCACCACCAGCATTGGCCATAAATACTGCCAATACAAAACCAGTACTTAAACCGCCAATAAGAAGTCCCAATACTCCGCCAACACCTAACAATATACCAACAACAACTGGTGTTGCAATGGCTAAAATTGATGGGAACAACATTTCACGTTGAGCACCTTTGGTTGAAATTTCAACACAACGTGCATAATCTGGTTCTGCTGTGCCTTCCATAATTCCAACTATTTCGCGGAACTGACGACGAACTTCTTCCACCATGCTTTGTGCAGCGCGACCAACAGCATTCATTGTTAATCCACAGAAAACAAATGCCATCATTGAACCAATAAAAACTCCAACCAAAACTATTGGATTCATCAAAGTTACATTATAATATTCCATGAAGTTTTCAAATGTGGAAGCTTTAATGGTTTCCAATGATAACATTTGGGATCCAACTTTAGCCATACCATCAATAGATGCAGTAGCAATGCGTTCCAAAGCTATTTTGATCTCTTCGATATATGAGGCCAAAAGTGCTAAGGCAGTTAAAGCTGCTGAGCCAATTGCAAAGCCTTTTCCTGTTGCTGCAGTTGTATTACCAAGTGCATCCAATGCATCGGTACGTTTACGAACTTCAGGATCTAAACCACTCATTTCCGCATTACCACCAGCATTATCAGCAATAGGGCCATAAGCATCAGTTGCTAAAGTAATTCCAAGTGTTGATAACATACCTACAGCTGCAATACCAATTCCGTACAAACCAAGTGTTAAGTTTGGTGTATAAGTCATTGTCATTAAATTAAATTGTGATGACATAAATGCCAATATAATTGCAAATGAAATAGTTATAACTGGGATTGCAGTTGAAATCATTCCTAATCCAAGTCCAGAAATAATTACTGTTGCTGCTCCAGTTTTAGAACTTTCAGCTACTTTTTGTGTTGGACGGAAACTTTGAGACGTATAATACTCAGTTGCTTGACCAATAATAATACCAGCAAGTAAACCGGCAACTACTGAGAAAGAAACTCCCATCCAATTTTCAATTCCTAAAGCCCATAAAATGCCAAAAGTAGACACCGCAATTAAAGCAGAACTAACATTCACACCTAAACCTAAAGCTCCTAATAAATCTTTCATTTTAGCACCTTCCTTTGTTTTTACAAGAAAAATTCCAATAATAGAAAGAATTACACCCACTGCTGCAATCATCATAGGAGCGAAAACTGCTTTTACTTGCATTTCAGGATTTATAATAAATGCTGAAGCACCTAATGCTGCAGTAGCTAAAATTGAACCAGCATACGATTCATAAAGGTCAGCGCCCATACCAGCCACATCACCTACATTATCACCCACATTATCGGCAATTGTAGCAGGATTGCGAGGATCATCTTCTGGAATTCCAGCTTCAACTTTACCAACTAAATCAGCACCTACATCAGCAGCTTTAGTAAAAATACCTCCACCAACACGTGCAAATAAAGCCTGTGTGGAAGCACCCATACCGAAGGTTAACATGGTTGTAGTAATGTAAATCAATTTGTTAGAATCGCCAACATCTGCAAATTTGTCAAGTATTAAATACCAAACAGAAATGTCGAGCAATGCCAAACCAACAACTGTCAATCCCATTACAGCGCCCGAACGGAAAGCAACCTGCAATCCTTTGTTCAATGAATTGGAAGCAGCCTGAGCAGTACGAGCCGAAGCATAAGTTGCAGTTTTCATTCCGAAAAAACCTGCCAAACCAGAGAAAAATCCACCAGTTAAAAAAGCAAAAGGTACCCAATTGTTTTGCAAATTAAAATAAGCCATAATTGCAAAAATTGTTGCCAAAACGATGAAAACAATGAACACAACCTTGTATTGTTGTTTCAAATAAGCCATTGCACCTTTACGAACGTGTAACGCTATTCTCTTCATTGTGTCTGTTCCTTCGCTCTCCTTCATCATTTGCTTGAAGAAGTAGAACGCAAATCCCAAAGCGACAATGGACGCTAATGGTACTAAATAAAAAATGTTTTCCATAAAAACTAAAAGAATTAATTAAATTGATTTATATTGTAAAAATTATTTAAAATTTACAAGAGCTTAAATATCAGGAGTTAATATCCATTTATTAGCTCAATATATTCTTTGAGAATCAACAATGAGAAATCACCTGCATGTTGATTTACAAAATTGGTAGCAGAAACATGTGCTTCCTCGTCGGCCGAATCGGAAATGACCCGAACGACCACCAAAGGCACTTCATAATCATCGCAAACTTGTGCCACTGCTGCCCCCTCCATTTCGGCACATACTATTGAAGGCAAATTTCGAATCAGTGCATTTTTCATATCGGCACTCGAAATAAACAAATCGCCACTGGCAATATCGCCAATCACCATTTTAGGCTGAATAATACCATTTTCGATCAATGCCTGACGGAAATCCTTGTTCTTTTTCAAAAAATTATGCACAGCTTGCGATAAAATTTCAATACTCTGAATAGGAATTTCGTAGGATGTTTTACCAGTTAATGGAATCTCGAAGCGACGCATCAAAGGGCGAGCATCCATATCGTGTTGAAACAATCGCTGACCAATCACAATATCGCCGATGTTCAAATCGGGAATTATTGCTCCCGCAACTCCTGTAAAAACAATTCTATCTACTTTAAAATCAAGTATTAAGTTGGTAGCTGTAGTTGCAGCTGCCACTTTGCCCCAGCGCGAAAAAACTGCCACAACATCTTGTCCAAACAATTGACCACAATAATACAAACGACTACCTTTCTCAATAATAGTTTTATTAACTATTGCTGCAATAATTTTATTCATCTCTTCGGGCATGGCACCCATTATTCCTAACAACATAAATTTTGATTTTATTTTTCCAAAAATATTTTTGAAAAAAGGTTTTTAAAATTAGAACTGTAATGAATAAAATATTAACAACGAATTACACTTTATTCACGGAAAGGATATTGCTAATCCGTTGATATAATGTAGGATGTGAATAGTAAAAGAACACATACAATGGATGTGGTGTAAGATTGCTTAACGAAGTTGTCGATAATTTTTTAAGTCCTGCTATCAAATCATCTCCCAACCCATGCTGAGCTGTAAAGCTATCGGCCTGAAATTCGTATTTTTGCGATAAACTATTGCTAAAGAGGCTTAAAAGCAATGACAGAGGCGTATAAAGTAGTCCAAAAGCCAACACATTCAAATGAAAATTTGCCGCAGTTCCACCCATAGCCAACGCTAAAGTATCACTGCTGAGCAACAAACCCAAAATGTAAAACATTAATAATGAACTTGGTAGTGAAACCAACATGTTTTTCAAAGTATGTTTATGTTTGTAATGTCCAATTTCATGTGCCAACACTGCCACAATTTCTTGTGTAGTGAGCTTATCCATCAGTGTATCGTACAATACAATTCGCTTTTTTGGACCAAATCCAGTAAAATAAGCATTGGCTTTTGTGCTGCGTTTCGAACCATCGATCACAAAAATATTATTTAATTTGAACCCTACTTTATTGGCAAATAATTCTATTTCATTACGGAGTTCACCGTCAGGAAGTGGAGTTTGCTTATTAAAAAGAGGTACAATAATTTCAGAATAAAACAAACTCATAAAAAGACTAAATGCAGTAACTACGCCCCAAGCTATTAACCAAAAATACTCGGCAGTATAATGGTAAATTGAAATTATTGCAAATAAAATACCACCACCAATGATGATTGTAAGTAAGTATCCTTTAAGTTTGTCCTGAATAAAAATCTTAGGAGTAACTTTATTGAACTCAAATTTTTGTTCAATCACAAAGGTATCATAAATTTCAAATGCTATAGTTAACAAGTCATTAGCAAAAAAAAGTATTCCAAAAAAGAATAAAGATTGTAGCGTTTGATTTAATGTGAATGATGTAACAACTTGATCGAGCCAACCAAAACCACCTGCTGCAAACATCACAAAACTAATCAGGAAGCCAAAAGTACTGGTAATAATACCAAATTTTGAATTGATACGAAAATAACTCTGTTGACGTTTATATTTTTCGGGGTCGTAAATATCGGCGAGAATGGAGGGGACGGGTTTAGAGGAGTTCTTTATATTGAGGTAGCCCAAAATTCGCTCCAAGCCAAAATCGACAACGAGAATAGTAATAATAGTGAAATAGATAATTTGCGGCATAATCGAAATTTTTGGTTTATTACCAATTTTTCGGAAACAAAAGTAATAAAATTCTTTGATAAAAAAAAGGGAAATTAGCATGAAATTGCACAAAATAGTTAACTTTGTGTTTTAATTTATCATCAATGCTTATGAAATCGTACACATTTATATTTATCATACTTTTATTGTTGCTTATAATACCTGATATATATTTCTATTTCAAACTGAAAAATA
>JBBRHJ010000124.1:0-10152 GCA_038222885.1 Bacteroidales bacterium
CTACTGAATATTGTCATGGATGGGGAGGATTAAAGTAGACAGAATAAATTTAATTGATATATTTGACTTGTAACCAAGTAATTAAAGTTTAATTGACAACTCTAAATGTCCACCAAGCCCGATTTCAACAATTTTTTGCAAAGTCGAAAAACGAACTTCTTTTAAGTTGTTCTCAATTTTAGAAATATATCCTTTGTTTGTTCCACACTTATTTGCTAGTTCTTCTTGTGTCATTCCTTTTTCAAGTCGAGCTTGTTGGATAAGAAACCCTAATTTAAAAGATTCGAATCCTTTATCAAATTTGTCTCGTTTGGAAGTTCCCTTATTACCATATTGTTCTTCAACAAATTGGTCGAGCGATTTTAAATTACTTTCTTGTTTCATATTCCATTTTAATTATAAGTGCTTTCTCAATTTCAGACTTAGGTGTCTTCTGTGTCTTTTTTTGAAACCCACTTGCTAAAATTACAAGCTTCCCTTTATCAAAGAAGCAAAAAAATACAAAAAATGTCACTACCTTGTTGTACTCTTATTTCATAAAGACCATCAGTGCCTTCAATATGTTTCAAATAATCGTCTGGCACTTGTTTTTGAGTTTCTATGAGTTTGAATGTCCACAATATCTTGTCTTTAACTTTCTGCCTTTGTTCCCTATAGAAATCACTAAAATAGTCTTTGAACAAATATATTGTTCGTAGTTTGTCATTGCTCATACGCTACAAAGATAAATAATGTTGTCCGAACGTACAACATAAATTTTTGATTTTTTAAAAAAACACATAATAGTGAGAAGAAAGAATTGAAGTAAATCAATATAAAAGTTACAACAACATTGATTATTGACCTTTTACTGAAGGATTGATGTCCGAAACGCAAAAAAACTTTTCGTCTTCTTCTGCAATTTTGTAACAAGGTATTTCGCCAGCTATAATTTTACTGAATATTGTCATGTTTACATTTCAAGTGTAGGTGATATTTTCTGTAACTTGTATCTCAAAAGGGCGCTTTAAGTCTAAGTTGCTAGTTTTATAGTTTACTCGTCAACTCTCTAATTATTTCTTCTTTAAGTTTCTTTTTGATTTCTGGTGCTTCTTGTTGCAGATACTCAAGTCCAAAGAACAAATTACCTTGTTTTCTGTTCTGGCGAGGTTCAATACTTTCAATTAAGATAGCCTCTAAAATATCACCTAAATTTTTAAGTGTCAAGTCTTTGAATTTAATTTCTAAATTTAGTTTCCCATTTTCTTTTACAGGATAAAAACCAAACCAAGAAAATCTATCCCAGCGACCACCAAGTCTATCTGTCGTATGATTTTTTAATCGTTGACCAAGTGTTTGATCAATCGCTTGTCCGACATAAATTGTTTCTCTATTGTCATGCAACAAATAAACTCCTATTTGGTCTTTAAAATTCACTTCAGATGCTCCAATTTGTTGAATTCCCAATAAATCTGGTGTCGTTTTCCAATGCACAAGATTTCTATTCCAATAAATTCCAAATGCATTTATTATTCTAAGTATTTCTTTAGTTGATTTGGTTTCATTAGAAATTTCAAATTCTATTATTTCTTCTTGAACAGGAAGAAGTTGCGATCGATCGTCAAGAAACTTTCTTAAAATGTAAATTCCCTTATCAACTTTTGCAAAAATAGATTTTTCTTTATTTGTATTGATATCTGTTGTCAAATTTGCACTAACTGTGTCTTGTGGAGTTGCACCTAGGGATTTTCTATAACCACGTTCTGCAATGAGCTCAGCGATGACAGTATAATGAAGAGATTTATTTTCTTCTTCAAGTACTTTTTCAATTGCGTCTTTCCATTTAAAATCAGCCATTTAATTAATTGTATTGTTTTAAGATATTAAGACCTACCACAAAATAATTTAAAATATCACCAAAACTCTTTACTCATTTCCTACAAACTTATCTCCACTATTTCAAACTCCATCACCCCAGATGGAACGGTTACAGAGGCTTTTTGACCTACTTTTTTCCCCAATAAACCTTTGGCAATAGGAGTTGTAACGGACAGTTTTCCTTCTTTGAGGTTGGCTTCGCTTTCCGAAACTATCATATATGAAAGTACTTGGTCTGTTTTGGTATTTCTGATCTTTACACGCGTTAAGATTTGAACCACATTGGTTTTGATTTTCGTTTCATCAATCATGCGTGCGGTCGATAGCGTTGTTTTTAGTAAGGAAATTTTCATTTCGAGCAATCCTTGTGCTTCTTTTGCCGCATCGTATTCGGCATTCTCCGATAAATCACCTTTATCACGTGCTTCTGCAATTTGTTTTGACATAGCGGGGCGTTGAACACTCTCAAGCTCAAACAATTCCTCCGATAATTTTTTATAACCATCTGCTGTCATATAATTCACTGCCATAATTCTTCCTCCTTATTATTTAGAAATGTCGTTTTTTAGTTATGTAAACAAAAAGGAATTCCGACGGATCGCCGGAACTCTTATTCGGTTGTTGTAATGCGCTACAAATATAGAAACTATTTATTTATAATCAAACACTAAACATGTGTTTAACAACATTAAATTTCCTATTTATCTTATATTCAATACTTTTTATTAAATATCTCGGCATATATAAAGGCCTTGCGTGCATCTTCAATCGTACTTAATTCGATATTTAATTCGGGATAAACAGACTCCTCAATAACTACCTTTTTTTGAGCTTGCTTCATCGAACTTTTATATTTCTCTACTTTGTTTTTAGCCCTTAATGTACTTGAATCGTCAGTATTTTCGTAGGTTGCTATTTTTGTTGCTTTATTTTCCCAATCGAAAAAACTTGTTGCAGGTTCGGGTACTTTAACTTCTGGATTTTCAGGCAGAAAATCTTCCCAAATATCTTCAGTTACAGGTTTATAGTCCTCATCAGGAACTTGTGTAGGTTTTTCTTTTTTCTTTTTTAAAAGACTACTCAAACCTGCAACAGCTATTATGATTAAATAAATATAATCGCCTATATCGTCCATATTACAAGTATTTTAAAAATCCACAAACTCATTTAAAATTGCAAATTCTATGATTGAATGATACAAATGTAGGCAATCATTTTCAATTTAAGAAGAAAACAAGAATATTTTATACAAAAATAAAAAATCAATTCAATGCATTCAAAGCTTGTTGGATAGCTTGCTGTATACCAGCTGCATTTTTTCCACCAGCCGATGCAAAGAATGGTTGACCACCGCCACCACCTTGAATTTCCTTAGCAGCATCACGGGCAATACTCACCGCATTCAGTCCACCAGTAACAAGATCATCCGACAATAATACAGTTATCGAAGGTTTTCCATCAGCAACACATCCAGCCACAAAAAACAGTTTAGTTGCTTGTACATTCCGAATTTGGAAAGCCAATGTTTTAACCTGATCTGCGGTAAGAGTTCCCTGATAAATAATTACTTTAATTCCGTTCTGCTCTTTCGCATTGGCAAGTAGTTCATCACGAAGATTCATAATCTTTTCGTGCATAATGCCTTCCATCTGCTTTTTCAGTTCAGCGGTTTCGTCGCTTAATCTTCGTAAAGCATTCAAAACATCGGGTGCATTATTGAGTATTTCTTTGGCTTCGGCGATTGTATCTAATTCCTTGTCCAACAGTTCTTCAACAGCTTTTCCAGTAATTGCTTCGAGGCGACGAATACCAGCTGCAATAGAGCTTTCGGCAACAATACGAACCATTCCTATATTTCCAGTGGCCGAGACATGCGTTCCGCCACAAAGTTCTATAGAACTGCCAAACTGAATCACACGAACTGTTTCGCCGTACTTTTCGCCAAACAAAGCCATTGCGCCCATCGCTTGTGCTTCAGCAATCGGAGTTTCACGACTTTCATTCAAAGTGTAATTCTCACGAATCTTTTGATTAGCAATAGCTTCAACTCTGCGTATTTCTTCTTTTGATAATTTTTGGAAATGCGAAAAGTCAAAACGTAAAGCTTCTGGACTTACAAATGAACCTTTTTGCTCAACATGAGTTCCTAATACTTCACGCAAAGCTTCGTGCAACAAGTGTGTGGCAGAGTGGTTTCTTTCAGTCGACTTGCGTTTTTCAATGTCAATTGTTGCATGAAAAGTTTCAGAAATATCGGCTGGCAGACATTTAGTAATATGTACCGCTAAGTTATTTTCTTTCTTGGTATCAATTATTTCTATGGTTTCGTGGTCATTTTTCAAAGTTCCACTATCACCAACCTGTCCGCCCATTTCTGCATAAAAAGGTGTGTTGGAAAGTACTAATTGATAAAACTCCTGATTCTTTTGTTTCACCTTACGATAACGTAAAATCTCAGTATCGGAACTTGTAAAATCATAACCCACAAAAACACTATCTCCTTCACGAACCGCAATCCAGTCACCAGTTTCGATAACCGCAGCATTACGAGCACGGTCTTTTTGAATTTTCATGGCAGCAGTGAACTCATCGATATTCACAGTTAGACTATTCTCACGTAAAATCAATTCCGTTAAATCCAATGGGAAACCGAAAGTATCGTAAAGTGTAAAAGCCACTTTTCCGCTAACTTCTGTTGTTTTATGCGTTTTATTCTCTGAAATTACTTTATCTAATAATTTAATACCAGTTTCCAAAGTGCGTAAAAACGATTCTTCTTCCTCCTTGATAACTTTCTCTATCAATGATTTTTGAGAAATTAATTCAGGATAAGCATTCCCCATATTCTTACTCAAAACATCAATAAGTTTGAACATAAATGATTGTCGTTGACCTAAGAAGGTATATCCGTAACGCACTGCACGGCGTAAAATACGACGAATCACATAACCTGCTTTTGCATTCGAGGGCAATTGTCCGTCGGTAATTGAAAAAGCAATGGTGCGAACGTGATCGGCAATAACGCGCATGGCGATGTCTATTTTCTCATCTTTGCCATATTCTACGCTACAAACATTACCAATTTCGGCAATAATAGGGGTAAATACATCAGTATCATAATTCGATTGTACACCTTGCATAGCCATACAAAGTCGCTCAAAGCCCATTCCAGTATCGATTACCTTTGCTGGAAGTCCTTCCAACGAACCATCTGATTTACGATTGTATTGCATAAATACATTGTTCCAAATCTCAATCACTTGTGGATGGCTGCCGTTGACGAGCGTCAAAGCATCAACCTTAGCTCTATCTTCATCGTTTCGAATATCGATATGAATTTCAGAACAAGGGCCACAAGGTCCTGTATCGCCCATTTCCCAGAAATTATCTTTCTTATTTCCGTTGATAATCCTATCTTTTGATAAAAATTGCTCCCAAATTTGCGCCGCTTCATCATCACGACCCAATCCTTCGGGTGCATAACCTTCAAATACAGTCACATACAATCTATCCTTTTCTAACTTCAATACTTCGGTCAGATATTCCCAAGCCCATTCGATGGCTTCTTTTTTGAAATAATCGCCAAAGGACCAATTACCCAGCATCTCGAACATGGTATGGTGATAAGTATCATGTCCAACTTCCTCTAAATCATTGTGTTTACCACTTACACGCAAGCATTTTTGAGAATCGGCTATTCGTGGATATTTAATGGGATCATTACCCAAAATAATATTTTTGAACTGATTCATACCAGCATTGGTAAACATCAAAGTAGGATCATCCTTAATCACCATGGGAGCCGAAGCTACAATTTTGTGATTTTTTGAAGCGAAAAAATCGAAAAATGATTGTCGAATTTCTTGTGAAGTCATTTTTATAATTTAAAAAGTAAAAGGTTCAATGCCTAAATTCTCTTGCATAAAGAATTCCTGTTTCGATTTATAAATTTCGACCCAAGAGTTTAGACTTTTGACCTTTTTTGTTAGTAGGGTTAATATTATCCAATAAAGACTGCAAAAATACTTCAAAATTATTACTTTTGCATCAAAAGTGCCTACAAAAGTGTATTTTTGATGCACTTGAATCAAAGTTACTTGAAAAGTTGAACTCATTTTTAGTCAGATTTTCTTGTAATACGTATCAACTTTCGACTCTACAATATGGCTAAGAAAATAAAATTCCACTTTAATTCTGAGACGCTGAATTATGAGCCTGTCATTCGAACCTTTAAATTTAGGTTGAGGCAGTTTCTGATTCATTTATTTTCGGGCATTTCTCTGGGAGGAATATTTTTTCTGATTTTTGTAAGTACGGTTGATTCGCCAGAAGAAAAGCAATTGGGACTCGAAAAAAGCAGAATGCAAGCCCAATATAAATTATTGCAGCGACAATTGAACGAGTCACAAGAAGTTTTAACGGATTTGCAACAAAGAGATGACAACCTTTATCGAGTTGTTTTTCAGGCTGAACCCATTTCTCTTGAAGTTCGTAAAGCCACCGCTTCGAATGCTGAATACTACAAACAGTTGCTCGACATGACCAACTCGGAAATAGTATTGGCGACCTCGAAAAAAATGAACGAAATCAGGAAACAGATCTTCATTCAATCCAAATCATACGACGATTTGATTTTACTCTCCAAAAATAAAAAGGCGATGCTTGAATGTATTCCAGCCATTCAACCAGTATTGAATAAAGACCTAAGTCAAATGGCTTCTGGTTATGGCTGGCGTATGGATCCGGTTTATCATAGTCGAAGGTTTCACGCAGGAATGGATTTCACTGCACCTACTGGAACAGATATTTTTGCGACTGGTAATGGAACTGTTATAAGTTCAGGCTGGAAACAAGGTTACGGAAATTGTATAGAAATAAATCACGGATTCGGCTATATGACTTTGTATGGGCACATGAGTGCACTGAAAGCAAGAGTCGGGCAGAAGGTGAAACGTGGTGATGTAATTGGTTTGGTAGGAAGTACAGGTAAATCTACCGGTCCGCATTTACATTACGAAGTTCACCTGCGTGGTGAGGTAATGAATCCGCAGAATTACTACTTCCTCGACTTGTCGCCCGAAGAATATGATAGAATGGTTCAGATGAGCAACAATACTGGACAAATGATGGACTAAGGGGGATTTACGATTTATTTATTTACAATTTACAATTTAGAGAGTGGTCTCTAAGTATCTACTGCAATTAAATTAAGAATAAAGTTTAAACCAAAAACTACAATCTTACCATATTCTCATAATTTCACATATTTAAAAATTTAAAAAATTACTTTTATTAATGGGATTTACACCCAATGACTTTCGTGAATTATAGGATAAAAAAATATTTGATAGTATTTTCAGAATTAAATAATCGGTTGATACTGCAATCAAATCTTTAAATCGTAAATCGTAAATATCTAAATCGTAAATATATTTTTGATAATGGATAAATCAATTGATATTTCTAATCAAAACACAAATTCTGAAGAGCTTGTCTCAGACTGTAATACTCAGCGTCAAGAATTTAACCCCATTGGAATTTTCGATTCCGGCTATGGAGGTTTAACGATTTTGGATAAAATACGAACCCAATTACCTGAATATGACTATGTTTATTTAGGCGATAATGCCCGTACGCCCTACGGTACACGCTCCTTTGAAGTGGTGTATAAATATACGCTCGAATGTGTTACTAAACTTTTTGAAATGGGTTGTCATTTGGTGATTTTAGCTTGCAATACCGCCTCTGCGAAAGCTTTAAGAACTATTCAGCAACAAGATTTGCCACGCATTGCCCCTGAACGAAGGGTATTGGGCGTAATCCGACCAACTGTGGAAAAAGTGGGTACAATTACTAAAACCAGGCACATCGGGCTTTTAGCAACGCCTGGCACTGTTCAATCGAATTCTTATCCTTTAGAAATCAACAAACTTTACGATGATATTTTGGTAAGTTCAGAAGCTTGCCCAATGTGGGTTCCATTGATCGAAAACAATGAACACAATTCCGTAGGTGCAGATTATTTTATCCGTAAAAACCTAAGTAATCTGATACAGTCCGACCCACAAATTGATACTGTTATGCTTGGCTGTACTCATTATCCTTTGATTGAAAATAAGATTAAAGAAATACTTCCTTCTAACATCCAGGTTTTATCCCAAGGCGAGATCATTGCTGATAGCTTGGTTGACTACCTGAAACGCCATCCCGAAATAGACAAGCATTGCTCCAAAAACGGCAAAATACAATACCTCACAACCGAATCAGTCGAAAAATTCAGTACCTCAGCGTCTACGTTTTTGAACGAAGAAATTGTTGCGGAACATATTGATATATAGAAAATTTGTTTGTGCTACCGTTTTATAGACCCTTTCGCTCTGATTGATTGTTCACAATTTACATAAAAAGGATTCAGCAACTGACTTATAATTCCAAATCATTCCAAGCTAAAACCTTTGCTGCAGTGCGTTCATGGGAAGTATTTCCAGCATGTATCAATACTTTAGTAAGATTCTTTTGTTTGATTAGCTTTTCAAAAAATTGTAGCCCTTTAAACATTTCAGGCATAACAGTGTGAGTTGCTTTAATCTCTATTAATTTTAAATTCAGTCCATCCTGTACAATAAAATCGACTTCGTGACCAGCAGCATCTCTCCAAAACCAACAATCATGCACATCATTAGCATGACACATTTTTTTGATAAATTCCGCAATTATCATATTTTCAAATAAGCCACCTTTTACGGAATGAAGTAGAATTTGTTCATGTTCTTTTATTTTTAACAAATAACAGAGCAATCCTGTATCGTAAAAATATAGTTTTGGAGTTTTCACAATTCTTTTACTGAAGTTCTCGTGATAGGGATAAAGCTGAAATGTTATATAACTATTTTCCAATGCTGAAAGCCATGCCTTGGCTGTTGGTTGGGATATTCCACATTCATTTGCAAGTGAATTCAGGTTGAGTAATTGACCAGCACGTGTAGCACATAGTCCTAAAAAATTCTGAAAAAGTCGCATATCTCTAATTCCAATCAACTCACTTACATCTCTTTGCAGGTAAGTTTGAACATAATTGTTGTAATATATTGTAGGTTGAATTTCTCTATCGTATATGGCTGGATAATAGCCTCGGATTATATTATCAATAAAATTAGCTGACAAGAGTTTTTGTGAACGTAACTCATCAAAATCAAAAGGGAAAAGTTTGAAAATAGCAACACGGCCCGCCAAACTTTGTGTAATATTTTGCATTAGATGAAAATTTTGAGAACCAGAGAGTATAAATTGCCCCATCAAACCACTTTCATCAACTTTCGTTTGAATGTATGAAAAAAGCTCTGGAACTCGTTGAACTTCATCAATTATAACATATTCGGAATATTGTTGTAAAAACCCTTTTGGGTCTGATAAGGCAAATTCTCTCATATCAGGATTTTCCAAATTTACATAGCTATAGTTTTGAAATATTGATTTCAAAAGCGTTGTTTTACCTGATTGTCGAGGTCCAGTTAATGCCAAAACAGGATACTTATCAATAAGTTTCAGCATAGCAGTTGCAATTTTTCTTTCAATTTTCATATTCAATTGTATTTCAGGCACAAATATATGTATAATTTTGAAATTACGAAACTATTATTTTGAAATTACATATCTTTAATTTTGAAATTACGTGAATCTAATTTTGAAATTACGTATAGTTTATTTTGAAATTACGGTAAAACTTCTTATATACCGACGCCTTCGCTTGAACGAAAGGCTCGGTTAGGTTGGCGCGCAAAAAAAGCTGATTCAAATAAATGAATCAGCCTTTTTATACTTATCGGTCTCTTCGCTCAAAGCGAAAGGGTCGAGCTATTAATTGTAGTTTTATTTCGCTTTTTTCAACAATACTTCTTCGATAGCTTGCTTGAAACCATCTTTAGGCATTGCTCCTTGGGCCATTTGTGGCTTTTCGCCCATTGGGCAAAACAGAATAGTAGGAATGCTACGAATGCCAAAGGCTGCTGCTAATTCTTGTTCTTTTTCGGTGTCGATTTTATAAATATAAATCTGTCCGTCGTACTCTTTGGCTAGATCCTCGAGTATCGGAGCGATGGTTTTACATGGACCACACCAAGCGGCGTAAAAATCGATAATACAAGGTTTGTCGCCTAAGTATTTCCATTCGGTTGGATTGGCTTCGTAATTGGCCACTTTTGTTAAAAATTCAGCTTTAGTTAAATGAATTGTTCCCATTTTCTTTACTTCTTTTGTTGTGTTATTTTCTTCTGGTTTATTTTCTTTTGATTTTCC
>JBBRHJ010000125.1:0-10119 GCA_038222885.1 Bacteroidales bacterium
CCAATGGGTACGGATTTGTCTTTCATTGAATAATTTTATGGCGGTTTCTTTTGTCATAATCAAATCGTTTTTGTTGTTTTATAATGACGAAAATTGGTTTCTATAATTATCATTGTTTTGTTGTACCTTACAAATATACGAATGTTTTGTAATACTTCAACCAAATTTCAAAAGAAATTATACGATTTATAATCATCTGATTACTAGAAATAAATTGATAAAATTAACTATGCAGTTATACTTGTTTTCTGACTTTTAACTACCTAAATACTTTGAAATTATATTTAAAAATTTCTCAAATGTCGACATTTTCCCAAATTTTATTTATCTTTGTCCCACGAAAGGAATTCGGCCAGCTTCCAAGGCTGTTTTTCTTTCTTTTTTGTTTAAACGCATTTTAAAGCGTTACATCTGAATGGGGTGCCTTAATATTTCGGGCTGAGATCATACCCTTTGAACCTGCGCAGGTAATTCCGCGAAGGGAAAAAGACCAATCATCTTCCAAACAATTTAGGCCTCAAAGCAAAATTTATTATTCACTTACGGTGCATTTATGTGTCGTTTAATCAATTTGTTATGAGACAATTTTTTATTGCATTATTTCTGCTAACTACCACCTTTTCAACTTTCTCCCAACATTATATCAAGGGAAAAGTAACTGACGAAAAAGGACAAGAGCTTATCGGAGCAACTGTTTTTATCAAGAGTGAATCTTTGGGTAAAATTACTGATAAACAAGCTAGGTTTATCTTTGAAAATCTTAAACGCAACATATACGAAGTTGAAATTTCTTTTATCGGTTATGAAACCCGAGTGTTGAATCTTTTGGCTGATCGTGAGAATTCAATACAGCTACAACGTAAAACCTACGAAATTAGTGAAATCACGGTTAGCTCTATTCGTGCCAATGCTCGTTCGGCCGTGGCTTACACCGATTTGAAAAAAGAGGATATTGCTGAACGTAATCTGGGGCAAGATATTCCATATTTATTAGCGCTGACGCCTTCATTTATTAATACTTCTGATGCTGGAACTGGTATTGGATATACTGGTTTTCGTATTCGAGGCACTGACTCCAATCGAACTAATATCACTATGAACGGAGTTCCGTTGAATGATGCTGAATCGCACGGAAGTTTCTTTGTCAATTTGCCCGATTTTGCTTCTTCGCTTTCTTCTGTTCAAGTACAACGAGGCGTAGGAACTTCCACCAATGGAACTGCCGCTTTTGGAGCGAGTATTAATATGCAAACCGAGGGTTTGAATGCTAAACCTTATGGCGAAATTAGTTCCACCCTTGGCTCATTCAATACCAATAAAAACACATTAAAGGTAGGTACAGGATTGTTGAACAATAAATTTGCTTTTGATGCACGTTTATCTAATGTTACTTCTGATGGATATGTGGATCGTGCTTGGGTGAATATGAAATCATACTATTTCTCAGCTGGATATTATGGCGAAAAATCTACATTGAAGTTTTTGACTTTTGGTGGTGATCAAAAAACTTATCAGGCATGGAATGGTGTTGACTCTGAAATTATGAAGACTGACCGCACCTATAATGAGTTGGGTAAATATAAAGACAATGAAGGTAATACTCAATATTATGATAAACAAACGGATAATTACAATCAAACACATTATCAACTTCATTGGTTTCAGATTTTAAATCCATGGATAAATATCAATGCTTCTGCACATTTGACCCGTGGAAAAGGTTTTTATGAAGATTATAAACAGGACAGAAAATATAATGAGTATGGATTGACACCGGATACTCTGGCAGGTAAAGCATTGAAAAAAACTGATCTTGTGCGTCAGAAATGGCTCGATAATTATTTCTACGGCTTGACTTATGCTTTGAATTACAGCAAAGATCAATTGAATTTATCTATTGGTGGAGCGTTAAATCGGTATGATGGTGATCATTACGGAAAAGTAATTTGGGTACGCAATGCCAACAACTTGGATATGAGTAAAGATTGGTATAGAAACACTGGTTTGAAAGACGATGCTAATATTTACGCTAAAATTAATTTGGAGGCATTGAAAGGTTTTTTTGTGTCAGCTGATTTGCAATATCGCTATATCAATTACCAAATGAATGGTAATGATGATAAATATGATAGCGATAATAATGTGATGCTTGATATAACACAACATCATGATTATCATTTTTTTAATCCTAAGTTTGGGTTGACTTATATGTTCGATAAAGCCCAATCCGTTTATGCTTCTTACTCTATTTCGAATCGCGAACCGAACAGAAATAATTATACGGAGCGTGCCAAAACTGAGGCTGATCCCACGCATGAAACACTTTTTGATTTGGAAGGTGGATATCGCTTTCAATCTTCTGCATTTTCAGCTGGGGCCAATTTGTATTATATGAAGTATAAAAATCAACTTATCCTTACAGGAAAAATCAGTGAAATTGGAGAGGCACTTACTACTAATATCCCTGATAGTTATAGAGCTGGAATTGAGCTTACGGCAGGTTGGAAAATTGCAAATTTGGTAAGTTGGAATGGAAATGTGGCGTTGAGTAACAATAAAATTCTGAATTTTATTGAACAAGATGTGGACATGTATGATGCTGATTGGAATTGGATAGCATCCAAAAACGATACCTTAGGAACTACCGATATTGCCTATTCGCCCAATGTAATTGCCAATAGTATATTTACTTTTCATCTCAATCGTTTCGATATCGGACTTTTCTCAACTTATGTAGGGAAGCAGTATTTTGATAACACATCGAATAACGATAGAGCCATTGATGCTTATTTTGTAAATAATCTAAGTTTTAAATATGCACTTCCATTGAATAAAATACGAGGAATAGATTTTCAAGTACTTGTAAATAATGTGTTGAATCATCAGTATGAATCAAATGCTTATACTTGGTATTCGTATTATCTCGATGGTGCGAGAGTAAATGAAAAAAGATATTTTCCGCAAGCGGGAATTAATTTCTTAGCATCAGTAACTATTAAGTTTTAGCGGAAAAACTCCAAGCAACAAAAAAAAGAATCATCGATTTTTCACATTGAATTGTGTAAATCGATGATTTTCTTGTTTTTAATAAGTTGTAAAAGCATTACCCTGCCCATCCTTCTCTATCTAAATTTCGATAATTAATGGCTTCGGCAATATGATTCGAAAGGATATTTTCAGCATCTTCCAAGTCGGCAATTGTTCTAGCCACTTTGATAATTCTATCGTAAGCTCGGGCTGATAAGTTGAGCCTTTGCATCGCATTTTTCAAAAGTGCAGAGCCGGCAGTATCTATTTGTGCAAAAGTACGCATTTGTTTCGACGACATTTGCGCATTGCAATAGACACCATCAATTTCCCGAAATCGCAATTCCTGAACTTGTCGGGCTTTGATAACACGCTCCCGAACTTTCTCGCTACTTTCCGACTCTTTGAGTTCTGATAATTTCTCGAAAGGCACTGGAACTATTTCAATGTGAATGTCAATCCTATCCAACAGTGGTCCTGAAATTCTACTCAAATATTTTTGAACCACTCCTGGCGCACAAACACATTCGCGGTCAGGGTGATTGTAATATCCACAGGGACAAGGATTCATGGATGCAACCAACATAAAACTGGCTGGATATTCGACTGTAAGTTTTGCCCTCGAAATACAGATTTTTCTATCTTCGAGTGGCTGACGCATTACTTCAAGAACAGTCCGTTTGAATTCTGGTAATTCATCCAGAAAAAGTACTCCATTGTGGGCTAAGGATATTTCGCCAGGTTGTGGAAAAGTTCCACCACCAACCAGTGCTACATCAGAAATCGTGTGGTGGGGACTCCGAAATGGACGCTGTGAAATGAGCGAAGTATTGCTATCGATATTCCCAACTACAGAATGAATTTTAGTAGTTTCTAATGCTTCATGTAAAGTAAGTGGAGGTAAAATAGTTGGGATACGTTTGGCTAACATCGATTTACCGGCGCCTGGAGGACCAACCATAATGATATTATGTCCACCAGCAGCAGCCACTTCGAGTGCCCGTTTTACGTTTTCTTGACCTTTAACATCGGCAAAGTCAATTTCAGACAAATTCAAATGGGTGAAAAACTCATCGCGTGTATTGACAACAGTGGGCTCTAAGGTTGAATTTCCATTGAAAAAATTAATTACTTCTGTGATATTCTCAACACCATAAACGTCTAATTTATTGACAACGGCAGCTTCACGTGCATTTTGTTTAGGCAGAAAAAACCCTTTAAAACCCTCTTCCCGAGCCTTAATGGCAATTGGTAGTACGCCTCTAATTGATTGTAAACTACCATCCAACGAGAGTTCACCCATAATTACGTATTGATCCAACAAGTCAGCTTTGATTTTTTCATCCCCAGCCAAAATACCTATGGCCAAAGCCAAATCGTAGGCAGAACCTTCCTTGCGTATGTCGGCAGGAGCCATATTCACCACAATTTGTTTCCTGGGAAGTTTGTAACCGTTAAAATCGAGTGCCGAAGCTATTCTTTCATGGCTTTCTTTAACCGCATTATCGGGCAAACCTACATGTAGGAAACGAATTCCTTTGCTCACATTCACCTCGATGGTAACGATAGTTGCATTAATGCCTTGCACGGCTGCTCCAAATGTTTTTACTAACATGGGTTTTTTAAGATTTTTGGTTATAAATTTTATATCTCATTTTAAAATGCGTATCCTAAACTTAACGATAATGGTATTTTAACTGCTTCATTATCAGGAAAAGTGTTGCCATTGGAATAATGCCCTATTTTGAGTTCAACATTTAAGTTACGTTTTAGTCCAAAAAATGCACCGGTTCCCATATTATCCATAAATGTAAAATTTCCACCCATTTTATGACCATCGAGCAAGGTTTTCGAAATATAGGTAGGAGCGGCCACTGAATAATAAAAATAGGCGTCAAAATTTTTAGCATGTAAATAATTGAGTCTGAAAACAGGGAAAATAGACAACGTAAAGAAATTCTCGTTTTTTACATTTGTTTGCCATGCTGATGCATTAATTCCCCAATCTAAGGCAAATACTTTGGGACCATGAAAAATATTCCGTTGATAAATAACTGATATTCCTTTCTTTACTTCGGCATGACCACCCCAAAATATCGGAAGATACTTACTCGAGACAGCATTGTTAATCCCATATCCCATGAAATTATTCGTAAAACCTATTTGTAACCATTGTTTTGGATAAATATATCCCAATTCAGCTGTTTCTCTTTGTCTTTCAGGGCTAAACGGTCTGAAATTATAAGAGAATCCTGTGCCCACAAAACTGGTTGCAGGCTGTTTTACACCCTTATTTTCAGGACTATAATTAGCACAAAGTTGCAAAGCCCATTTATTATCCAAATTATATTTCAGTCCTAACCCCAAAAGTATAGTTGGATAACTTGTGTCTGTAATCACTGGTTTGTTATCTTTATCATTAAATCCATCTCTGGTAATAATAGCCAAACCAGCTTCACCATATATCGAAAACTTATCGGACAATGACAGCTTGGGTTTCAACGTTAATCCGCCTACATTCATTCGCACCGAACCAGAACTGGGTTGAGATGATAAATTGTTGATCTCAGTTTTTAAATACTTATAACCAACCCAAAAAACGGGGCGCATATATGTAATTTGAGCTGATAAATATGGATTAAAATCGTAGCCGAACAAAATCAATCGGGCAGCAAAATGAGGAATTGTAACTGACTGTAACTGATAACCAGCTTCCAAATTTTGTTCTGAAAATGCATAATTTATTGAACCTACATTCACTTCGAAATATGATTTTTGAAGGATACGTGGAACTTGCGACCGCTCGTCCTGAGCTTTTAACCCTAAAATTGAAACAAATAGTATTGTTAAAAAGCTTATAGATAAAATTCTCATTGAAAGTATTTTTAAAAATTGTAGTTTAGGAATTGATTTTTCTTGTGCTGATTCCAAACAATTCAATGTCCAGGTTTTACGAGCAAAGGAAATTTTCTTGTTAATTCTGTTTAAGATTCCATTTTTAGAAGTTTTGTAATGATATAATTGGACTCCAAAATCTGTTTATTTGCAAAAGTAGCTGATATTTTTAATAATTGATAAAAAAGTAATAACGAAATCTCAAAAAGTCAATTTATATACAATAATATAGAGAAGAAAAGTTGCAGATTAATCATTATTTGGAAGAAAATCAATAAAAAACAAAAATAATAGTCTGAAAATTTGGCTCGTACCTATCAAATGTTGTTATTTTGCAGCCGTTTAATATCAATAATCACCTAAACTTGTAAGTATGTCTAAAAATCTTGTTATTGTTGAATCACCTGCAAAAGCCAAAACTATAGAAAAATTTCTCGGCCCTGATTACAAGGTATTGTCGAGTTTTGGACATATACGAGATTTGGCCGATAAGGTTATCGGGATTGATTTTGAGAACAATTATCAGCCTCAATATATAGTTTCTTCAGATAAAAAGAAAATTGTAGCTGAACTAAAAAAAGAGACTAAAGCAGCTGAGACTGTTTGGCTTGCATCCGATGAGGACAGGGAAGGGGAGGCCATTGCTTGGCACCTTTTTGAAGAATTAAAATTAAAAAAAGAGAATACAAAACGTATCGTTTTTCACGAAATTACGAAAGAAGCGATTTTCCATGCGATAGAAACTCCACGTTCCATTGATATTAATTTGGTAGATGCACAACAAGCCCGTCGGGTACTCGACAGGATTGTAGGTTTTGAACTTTCGCCGGTTCTGTGGAGAAAAGTCCGTCCATCACTTTCGGCAGGGAGAGTTCAGTCGGTGGCAGTTAGACTTATTGTTGAACGCGAACGGGAAGTAAATCAGTTTAATGCTGAGAGTTCCTATAAAGTTTCGGCTATTTTTAAAACAGTTGATAGTCAAGGAAAACCGGTTGAATTAAAATCGGAATTACAAAATAGGTTCTCGACCAAAGCTGAAGCCAAGGAATTTCTTCAACTTTGTGCAAAAAGCACTTTTACTGTTGAAAGCATCGTTAAAAAACCACTTAAAAAATCACCAGCACCTCCTTTTACAACTTCCACGCTTCAGCAAGAAGCCGCCCGAAAATTAGGTTTCTCGGTTACGCAGACCATGATAGTAGCACAAAAGCTCTACGAATCAGGTAAAATTACCTATATGCGTACCGATTCGGTCAATCTTTCGCAATTGGCAATTGGCACTTCTAAGGCAGAAATCATCTCTATGGCTGGTGAAAAATATGTACATACACGCCAGTTCAGTACAAAAACCAAAGGTGCTCAGGAAGCCCACGAGGCCATACGACCAAGTTATATGAACGCTCACAGTACTGAAGGTACTGCACAGGAAAAACGCTTATACGAACTGATTTGGAAACGGACTATCGCTTCGCAAATGTCTGATGCTGAGCTAGAAAAAACTTCAATTAATATTAATATTTCAGGAAGTAAATACATGTTTGTTGCTTCGGGCGAAGTAATTGTTTTTGATGGATTCCTAAAAGTTTATTTAGAATCGACTGATGATGAAGTAGAGGCAGAAAATGAGTCTTTACTTCCAGCAATGAAACAAGGTGAAAATCTAAACATTATTGAAATAGCAGCCCAACAGCGTTTTACACAAAAACCTCCAAGATATAGTGAGGCAAGTTTGGTTCGAAAATTGGAAGAACTGGGCATTGGCCGACCATCTACTTATGCTCCAACAATTTCCACCATACAAAATCGTTTATATGTAGAGAAAGGAGATCGGCAGCCAGAGAAACGCAATTTTGACTTATTGACTCTCAAAAAGGATAAAATAACTGAGCAAAATAAAATTGAAAATACAGGTGCTGAAAAGGCTAAACTGTTTCCTACTGATATAGGAATTGTTGTAACGGACTTTCTGACAGAGTATTTCCCAGATATTTTAAGTTATAATTTTACTGCCGATGTTGAGAAGGAATTCGACAATATCGCTGATGGTAAGATTGTTTGGACCGATGCTATTGATAAATTTTATAAAGAGTTTCATCCAGTTGTTGAAGACACAATGAAAAATTCTGAACGTCAGGTTGGCGAGCGGATTCTTGGAGTTGACCCAGCGAGTGGAAGACAACTTTCGGTAAAAATTGGAAAATTTGGACCTTTGGCTCAAATTGGGACTTCGGAAGAGGAAGAAAAGCCCGTATTTGCATCTTTGTTACGCGAACAGTCCATTGAGAGCATAAGCTTGGAAGAAGCGTTGGAACTCTTTAAACTTCCGCGTCAAGCCGGCGAATTCGAAGAAAAGGTGATGACAGTTGCCATAGGTCGTTTTGGTCCCTATATTCGCCACGACGGCTCATTCTACTCTCTGGCTAAAACCGACGATCCAATGACGATTACTGCCGAGCGTGCCATAGAAATTATCGAAAATAAACGCGAGGAAGAAAAAAACAGACTTATTGCTACTTTAGGAGACAACTCGGAAATACAAGTACTTAATGGTAGGTTTGGTCCTTATTTTACCTGCGATAAGATAAACTATAAAATTCCGAAAGGAACTGATCCAAGCTCATTAACTTTTGAAACTTGTAAGGAATTGATGGCTGCACAACCAGATGCGGGTATTAAGAAAAAAGGTTTTGGCAAGAAATCTACAGTAGCAAAGAAAACACCTGCATCTAAAAAAACTACTGTGGTCAAAAAATCAAAACCAACAACTACCAAAGCTAAAAAATAAAGATTATGAAGAAGACAATTGTAATTTCATTTTTTATCAGCCTAGTGCTATCAGTCGCAGCCCAAAGTACCATTGCATATTCGCTCCCAAAGACTGAACTTATTGTTGAATTAGAGCTTGAAAAAACTACGCAAAAGCCGGGTCTTTTCTATCAATATTCTGAACGCTATTTGGCCACAAAGAATATAATTACAGAAAGCAGAGCAACATACAAATTGTTGAAGATTTCAGTAAAAACGAATCCAGTTCCTGACTTCAACAGAACTTATGCGGTAACACCAGCTAAAAAATCCCTACTTTCACATGTAACTGTGAATTCTGATGGCTTACTTTGTGGAGTAAACGTTCCATCAACTAATGTTGAAAGGCCTGCAATTTATTCATTGATTCCAAAACAAGAAAAGCTAGAACCCAGTTCGTTGTTGCCGTTAGGCGAAGAATATCTGATGGCTGGTTCTACTGCTAAGTTGGCGGAAGGAGCTGCAAAACAGATATATAGAATTCGTGAAAGTAGAATGAGTATCTTAACTGGCGATTTGGAACATTTGCCTGCCGATGGGACTTCGCTACAAACAATGACCGAAAAGTTGGATCAGTTGGAAACCGATTTAACCGAATTGTTTATTGGTAAAACTAAAACTGAACTTGAAAAGCATCAAGTAAGATTTGTTCCTGAAACAGCTGCAACAAATAGCGTTTTATTCAGAATATCAGCACTAAAAGGATTTGTGCCGATAGATGATTTAACCGGAAATCCATATTATTTGACAATTCAACCTGAAAAAATAAATGATTCTAATGCAGGCTCTAATAATAAAAAATCTAGTCCGAGTTTAAACACTGTGTTGCCGGCAATTACAAAAATTACGATTGGCAATGGCTCACAGGAACTTTATACAAATCAATTTGCAATGCCTCAGTTTGGCGTTGTTGTTCCATATACTGATGAATTGCTTACTGAAATTGCTTCAAAAGTATGGGTAGATTACAAAACAGGAAGATTGTTGAATATTGAGAAGTTAGTTCCTGTAAAATGAAGTTTTATTCCATAAATAATTGACAAGACAAATACGACGTTCTATTATGCAAATTACATTGAGTATTCTTTTGATAAAATTATTCAATGCTATGAAATGGAACTAGTTTGTTAAATATAATTGATTTACTAATTGTTTTTTCTTGTTTTAGCGGATTTTATCCTAATAAATTAAAATAATTAAAAAAAAAAATCCTATTTTTGTCTGTGTAAACTATAATATGTACTCGAAAAATAAATTTTTTGAGCAATAATCCTCATAAACTGCTGAAAATGAACCCACTTGAACTTAACAAGGACTCTGAAGTTGTAGCTAACAGTCCAATCGAAACAGTTAGCGCTGAAAGTAATACCGTATCGGAAGAAATTATACCCG
>JBBRHJ010000126.1:0-10117 GCA_038222885.1 Bacteroidales bacterium
GTTTCTTGTTCAATAATCACACTTGAATTCAGCTTATTTTTTAGCGGCCTTCTTTAGTCTCTTTTCTTCCTTCTTTTCCTTAGGAGTTTTCAGAGCATCTTTCTTTTCGGTTTTCTTAGCATCTTGAGATTTTGCCATGATGATTTCTTTTTAGGGGTTAATTATTTTGTGTTTGTAAAGATTGCAAAGTTAAGGATTTATTTGTAAGTATTTTACTTTTTATCCATTCAAATAATACAAACATACTTAATCACAAAGAAAATATATTAATATTTGTTTTATGCTAATTCAATTTCTTTATCAAATCCATCCCAATATGAATGGCTTTTTCGTTTACGCTCAATAAATGATGATGTCTTTCGGGTAAGGATTTCTTTAATCCTTTCAATACATTTTCGACCAATACGAGTGGGCGAACTTTGAGTAAACCTCCTAAGATTATCATATTCATGGTTTTAGATGCATTGTTAGCATAAGCATATTCAGTGGCATCTATACGGTAAATATTGATATCGGTACGGGTTGGGAATTTATGAAAGCCGTTTCCATCAAATATCAATGTTCCGCCTGGTTTTACTTTGCTTTCGAAGCGTTCCAACGAAGGTTGATTCAACACAATGGCTGTGTCGTAAGTATTTACAACTGGCGAACTTATCCGCTCTTCACTCAAAATAACGGTAACATTGGCAGTTCCGCCACGCTGTTCTGGTCCGTAAGAAGGTATCCAACTTACTTCCTGTCCTTGCATTAATCCAGAGTAAGCTAAAATCTTACCCATCGATAACACTCCTTGTCCACCAAAACCGGCTATAATAATTTCTTCTTTCATTTTTCAGATTGTAAAAAGGTGTATGAAAACCCCTAACCCCTGAAGGGGAAAAGAGTTAGTCTTGTCTCGTGTTTTGTTTGTTTTATTTTTCTCAAAATACTTTAAAAATAAAGTCTTAAAATCCCCCTTTAGGGGTTAGGAGCCGCTATATATTCTTCACATCCCCCATCGGATAGGCAGGGAACATATTTTCAACCATCCAAATGTTGGACTCGGCGGGAGTCATTTTCCAACCGGAACTACAAGTTGAAACTATTTCTACAATTGATGTTCCTTTTTCCTGCATTGAATTCTCGAACGCCTTTTGAATTGCTTTCTTGCATTTTTTTACTGCTCCAACTGTATGCACTGCTTGACGAGTTACATAGCAAGTTCCATCAAGTTGTGCCAATAAATTTGTGATATTCAGGGGATGACCATTTCTTTGAATATCCCTGCCAGTAGGCGAAGTAGATGATTTCATTCCCTTCAACGTAGTAGGAGCCATCTGACCTCCAGTCATTCCGTAAATACCATTATTGATAAAGATAATGGTTATATTCTCGCCACGGTTGGCGGCATGTATCGTTTCGGCAGTCCCAATGGCCGCCAAATCGCCATCGCCTTGATAAGTAAAAACTAATCTATCGGGTAAAAGTCGCTTAACGGCTGTCGCCAAGGCAGGTGCACGACCGTGAGCAGCTTGTTGCCAGTCGATATCTAAATATTCGTAAGCAAAAACAGCACAACCAACAGGAGCAATCGCAATGGTTTTTTCCTGCATGCCCATTTCATCAATTATCTCACCAATCAATTTATGAACCACCCCATGACTACAACCAGGGCAATAATGCATTGGTTTATCATTTAATACTTTAGGCTTTTCAAATACTAAGTTGGCCGGATTTATTATTTCATTAATATTCATAATATTTCTATGATTATTTTATTAAAAACATTTTCAGTAATCAAAACAATATATTTTCAAATACAAACAATAATTAAATTGTAAATTGTAAATATTTAAATTGTAAATTCTGTTATTTCACCAACTTTTCCTTTATAGCTTTCACTACTTCATCTGGCGATGGAACAATTCCACCCATGCGACCATAATACTCAACAGGAACTTTTCCATTTACAGCAAGTCGTACATCTTCAACCATTTGTCCCGCGCTCATTTCTATCGAAATAAATCCCTTTACTTTATCGGTATAAGATTTTATTCGCTCGGTGGGGAATGGATACAAAGTAATAGGTCGGAGTAATCCGGCTTTGATGCCTTCCTGACGAGCCAATTCAACAGCTTTTTGACTTACACGAGCACTGATTCCAAATGCAACAATAATATATTCAGCATCTTCGCAATGAAACTCTTCAAATAAGACTTCTTTAGCTTCAATTTCGCGATAACGGGATTGAAGTAGCAAATTAAGTTTTTCCATATCGCAAGCCTGTAAACGCAATGAGTTGATTACATTTGCTTCGCGGTCGGGTGTTTTTCCTAAGGTTGCCCAAGGAGTATTTTTACGTATTTCTTCTTCGGTCAAGCGTGGTTGATAGGGTGGAAGAACCACTTTTTCCATCATTTGACCAATAATTCCATCGGCCAACACCATCGTTGGGGTGCGGTATTTAAAAGCCAAATCAAATGCCATTACTGTATGGTCGGCCATTTCCTGAACAGAAGCAGGAGCAAGGGTTATCATTTTATAATCACCATGTCCTCCGCCTTTTACTGTTTGAAAATAATCGGCTTGGCTGGGTTGTATAGTTCCCAACCCTGGACCACCACGCATTACATTCACAATAACGCAGGGTAATTCGGCAGCAGCCAAATATGAAATCCCTTCTTGCATTAGACTGATGCCAGGACTCGAAGAGGAAGTCATGGATTTTTTACCGCATCCAGCAGCACCATATACCATATTAATAGAAGCAGTTTCACTTTCCACCTGCATTACAACCATTCCGGTTGTGTTCCAAGGTTCCAATTCCATCAAAGTTTCCATAATTTCTGATTGTGGCGTGATGGGATAACCAAAATATCCATCGCAGCCACAACGTACGGCGGCATGAGCAACTGCTTCGTTGCCCTTCATTAATCTCACTTCTTCCTTATCGTGTTTTTTTTCTGTACTCATTGCTGATTTTTTTTAGTTCTTTCTGACTTAACTCCTAAGAAATATATTATTTTGGACAGGATTTACAAGATTTACAGGATGAATTATCAATTAGTAAATTGTAAATGTTTAAATAGTAAATTCCTAATTAGCCTACTTTTACTTTATAAACGGTGATACAAGTGTCGGGACACACATAAGCACAAGCTGCACAACCGATACATGATTCGGGATCGGACATGTGCGAAAAATTATATCCCTTGGAATTTGCTTCGTTTGATAGTGATAAAGTGGTTGTAGGACAAGCCACCACACATAAGTCGCAGCCTTTACAATGTTCAATGTTTACTACTATAGCACCTCTAAATTTTGCCATGATTTTTTAATTTTATGTCGGAAAACTTATTTATTTCAAACTAAATTGAAGTTTCACTCTTCGTTTTGAAATGATTTATAAAAATACTAATTTAAGATTGTTATTTTTCTGAATTTATGTTTATTTAAGCTTTTTTGAAAATATCCAACTCAAGAAATCTGGTTCCTTGAAAGCTTGATCCCAGCTGTTGTGACCAGTCTCGGGAAATACTTTTATTTCACACTGTTTTGAACCAAAAGATTTTAAAGTATCATAAGCACTTTGAGAATGTTCGAGTGGTACAACATTATCGATAGCACCATGATAAATGCGTATTGGCATCTGTTTTACTTTTTTAAGTCGCTCATTATTAACTCCTCCACAAATTGGTACTGCAGCAGCAAATAGTTTGGGTTCGCGACATATTAAGTCGAATGTTCCCATACCGCCCATCGAAAGACCTATTACGTAAATTCTTTTAGAATCAACTGCTTCTTTTTTGAGAAGAGATTTAGTTAGCTCTATCACCAATTGCATGGCCTTAGTTGGATGCTTAGCATTTATATAACCAAATTTGCCAGTACTGCGATCTTTGATTGGAGCCCAGAAATCCTTAGTCGGACATTGTGGAAAAACTACAATGGCTGGGAAGTTTGTTCTATTAGCTTGGTTAGTAAATAAATACGAACCATGAACTAATTGTTTCTCGTTATCGGCACCACGCTCGCCCGAACCGTGCAAAAACAAAACTAAGGGATATTCTTTGGTAATATCGTAATTGTCTGGGAAAAGAATTCTGTATCTCAGCGTGTCAGATTTTGAAATAAATTCTTTTTTCAAGAATAGTTCATTCTGGGCTGATAGATTTGTATTGGCAATAAATACAATGATTAAGAATAGGATTAATTTCTTCATTTTTAATAAATATTTTGTGATAAGGATCTTAAAATTAATTGTTTATGTATAATAAAGCAATAAGGTACTTTTTTGATGTGATTTAAATATTCAACAGCATACAAAGAAATAAAAAAACTTGACATTTACCATACAAAAGCTTGACTAAATCGCATGGTTAGATTAAATATATATAACTGAGATAATATAGAACTTTATTTGATTAATTTATAAGTTTTGAATAGGTCAAATTATCAAATTGACATCATTCATTTGTTGTATTTGAGAAAAAGAATCTTAAATCAGACCCAAAGAGTTGAAAATATAAATAAACTCTGACAAAATAACACAAAACAAACTTGAAGAAGAATGTATTTTATATTTTTATTTCTCCAAAAATCTATATTTCAATGTTCAATTCTAAACTTTATAAAAATAGATACTTTATTAGTCTTCAATTCCCCCCTTGGGGCGTTAGGGGCTTCTATCTATTACAAATAGCTCTATATTCGCAATATTCACAGGTTTTGAGAATCTCAGTTTGGAAAAAAGGAATGGATGGGTCAAAAATATCTTCGAGACATCCAATCAGATTATCAGTATATTCGTCTTTAACTATTGAAAAGTCATCAATCACTATTGTATCCTTATATATTTTTTGTGTTAATTCAGTTTGAAATGGCTCTTTGAAAAGATTCCGCATATAATAAATTCCTGGAACAATAGTTTTTCCATCGGCATCTGGCTCATAAAAAAGCCCATATAGCAATGTTTGCAACACATGTTTCGGACGGTTTTCGATATTATGTTCAAATACATTTTCCATACTTTTGAAAGTTAGGTCGCCTTGTCCGGTTTTATAGTCGATAATGCGCACTTTAGCTTCTTTTTCGTCAATCCGGTCGATATATCCTTTGATATTAACCATTCCAGCTGATGTTGATATTTCTAATTTACAGTCTTTTTCAACATCAATAATTTTGAAAGGAGCATATTTTTTATCTACTCTCAAAACTTGAGTTACATATTTTTTTATTACCCTTGCTATCAGTAAGTTGTTGCCTTCTAATGCTATAGAACTTGAGTCACCTTTCTTGAAATATTTTTCACTAAATGCTTTCTGAATTAATTGGTATATATACAGCGAGTTTGCAATTAATTTATCTAAATATTCACTATTTATTAGCTTGTCCTTCAAAGGTTTGTAAATGTACTCCATGGTGGCATGAAACAAATTCCCAAACATGCTTTCCTCTATTGTTTCACTCACTTCTTCCACAGTTTCTATTCGTTCAATCCTTGTTAAGTAGAACATCAGCGGACAATCGATATAAGTTTTGATAGAACTTGCAGAAAGTGCTTTTGCATTTTCACCCTTCGACACAAACAGTTGAAGTTTTTTCATTATTTCATCTGTTTTCTCAATCTTAATCTCGGCTTCTTGGGCAAAAGCAGTTTCGAAAGTCAATGATTTACGCTTGATATTTACGCCGTAATGAAAGTGTAATTGTTTCAAGAATCGACTTTCTTCACCAGTTGACATTCCATCAGTTCTCGAGTCATAAAGCATATATATTTTTTTGGCTCTATGAATTAGTCGGTAAAAATTGTATGAAGTAATGGCATCGTTGTGCTCGTAAGTAGGCAAACCGAAACCTCGTCGCAGATTATAAGGAATAAAACTATTAGAACTTGTCTTTTTAGGAAAAACGCCTTCGTTGAACGATGGAATAATCAGATTTTCGAAATCAATACCCCTTGCTTCCAGTACGCCCATAATTTGAAGTCCTTCGAGTGGCTCGCCCACAAAAGGAATACTAATTCCGCTAACCAACTGTCGGATTAACCGCATCAAGGTATCCAAAGTCATTTCAAATCCAGTTGGCAATAGTTTCATTACTTCCCACATCCGATTCAAGGTGCTGTAATACTGGTATAAATAATCGGTTTCGAGGGCGTAATTATCAGGTGCAATTTTTTGCATATTCCGATGCAGCATTCCCACTATTTCAATTAAATAGGGTAAAAATTCGTCCTTATTGGCTTTATTTTGGAAAATGCTGGATAGCACATCATTTAACTGTAATTCCTTCTCATTAATATAAATCCAATTGTAAGCAACTAAATTTGAGCTGATTGTGTCAATCTCGTTTTTACAAAGCAGCGCAATATACTGATGATTCAGCACATTGCTAACCGTTTGATGGTAGAAATTTACTTTATTCCCCGATTTGCTTAGCCTGCGTTGAAGTTCAAAAATATGTTCGATAAGCGACGAAACAGGAGTTCCACTCAATGGAAAACCCATGGTAACATTTATTTTCCCAATTTGCTCCGGAATGGAATGGAGTAGGGGCGTCAATAAGTTTTCGTCGGGAAGTACGATGGCTGTGTCTATCCAACTGTCGATATTTTCAGAAACGGGATAAATTTTATTGAGCAATGAATGAATTTGCTTGGTCTGAAAAATGGCTGATGGAACAGAAATAAGCTCAATGTCTTTATTTGAAATAGATTCTACAAAAGGTTCTATTTCAAATCTGGAAGGAAAAACTGTAGTATTCTGTTTGTAAAACAGCGATGCTGGATTATCGGAAGCTCTTAATTCTTCTGCTTCATAATCCCAATAAAAATCAGCAATACCGAGTTTTTGCAATCCATCCATTAATCTCTTTTCGCAAACATTGAGGGCATTGAACCCAATAAAAACGAATTGCTTGTCGGTTAAATGTTCTATTTCTTCTTTTTTCTCCAATCTCTCCACTACATTACGACAAATCATGCCCTCAGTGGCAAGTCCTTCCGCTTTTAATTCTCGTTGAAAAATATCGTAAACTTGATAGAGAATTTTCCATGTAGAAATAAATTGTGCTGAGGTATTTCCTTCTTTCACAGGAAGAAAAGATTTCCAGAACTCTTGAATAGCTTCTATCTGCTTTGCGGTTAATGTGTTGAATACCTGATCAATTTCTTTTAATTCAGTGATATTGGTAAATATCTGTCGGGCATCGACAATATATTTATCAATTTCATCAAAATCGGAAAGTAACATTTCTCCCCAGAAGATAAAGTTGTCAAAAGTTTCATCGTTGGTACTTTGCTCCTTATAGATTCTGAATAAACGGAAAAGATTACTTAATCTATCGGCGGTTTGCCAATTTGAAGCTGCATTGAAACAATCATTAATACTCAGAATTTCGGGCGAAAAAATATTCTTGTCGATAATTGTGGTTAAATATCGCCTAAAAAATAATCCCGCTCTCCGATTTGGGAATACGAAACTAAATCGGCTGATTTCCGAACCATATTGTTTATAATAGATTTCCGCTATTCTGAATAGGAATGAATTCATGCTGAGTTTGAATTAAAAGAGGGAAGCCCTTAAATCCCCTTTGGGCGGACTTAAAGACTTTTATAACAATTGTTTTATTCTTTGAGCTTACCCAAACGTGCAGTAATCTTTACTTTGGTATAAGTTGTTAAGAAACCGAGCCCAAGAATTGGTTTTACTCTTTTAATTTCATATTGTGGATACAAAATCACATCGTATCCAGGATTTTCTTTCAATAATTGATAAAGTGCATAATTGGCAGTACGATCTGAAATTGCATTACCAATCACGGGTACATTGGCAAAATTGAAACTACCATGTTTATCTACATCTCCCGATTTAGAAAGAAACAACCGCTCGAAATCAATATAAAAGATTTTTGTTGAGCTCTCCTCCGCTGTAAGTTGATCGGATAAAACAAAGTCCGATTTATTGAATTCTACACGTACATTGGGTTCGCGAATTACTTTATTGTAAGAAGTACAGGAAGTGATTGTCAGTACAATCAGGATTAAGCCAAGGCAATTATTTTTTTTCATTTTGTTTTTTGTGAATTAGTATTTAATTTCAATTTGTTCCATTTTTATTTTTTTGTTGTTAGGCATTCTTGAGATTAAAAACTTATAATTTCCGAATGATAGCTTGGGTCGGTATGCTTTCGTGTTTGTAGCGATTTACTGCCGTTACGGTAAAAGTATAATACCCTTTGAATTTCTTACCTAATTCTCGTAAATCCAAACAATTCTCTGTTGTTCGGGCTATGATGTTTGTGGCATCGTTCAGATTTCCAGCCTTTTTGCCTTTAAAACCATATACCACATAATATGCTACTTGGCATCCACCTTCTTCATCCACCTCATCCCAAATCAAAAATGCCTGATCATCATCTTTCAAAACCCTGATATTTTGTGGTTGTGCCGAAGGTTCACCTACAATGTTGCGATTAATGGGACACAAAGCTGGATATTTATAAAAATTTCGTTGAAGACTGTCTTTCAATCCTTGTTTGTTTTTCATAAGACCCACTGCACTAAAATAAACTGCCCCATCTACCTGAGGATAATCCTTGTTCATTCTAAGTTGGCGCGTCAGCTCATTGCCTTTTCGCCAAGCTTCTGGAGCCGAAGTTCCGCCTAATTGAGAAGCGAATAAACCAACGTACAGATTTTTACCATAAGAGTTTTCGCTCCACCATTTTACAAGCACTTCATAGTCAGCTACTTTTTTGCCTATTTCCCAATAAAGTTGAGGAACAACATAATCGATTGAACCTTCTTTTAACCATTTCAAAATATCGGCATACAAGTCATCATAATTCTGAACGCCTGCTTTTGTTGCTGAACCACGTGGGTCTACATTATCGTTTCGCCACACTCCAAAGGGTGATACACCAAACTCAACCCAAGGTTTTATACTTTTAATCGTTTGCTGAAGTTCTGTGATTACTAAATTTACATTATTGCGTCTCCAATCATCTCGCTGATTTGGTGCAAATCCACGAGGATTATTCATAAATGAAACTTCATCTGGAAAATCTTGATTTTTCTCTTTATATGGATAAAAATAATCGTCGAAATGGATAGCATCAACATCATATCGTTCCACTACATCTTGAACTACACGATTCAAAAATTCACGTGTTTCGTCCAATCCTGGATCAAAATAATATTTATCGCCATATTTAACAAATAGATTTCTGTTTTTGAAAAATAAATGGTCTTTGGAAAGTATGTTAGTATTGCTGCTATTTGTTACCCTATAAGGATTTAACCAAGCATGCACTTCGATGCAGCGTTTGTGAGCTTCATGAATTATAAATTCCAAAGGATCATAAAAATCAGCTGGGCGAACTCCTTGTTTGCCTGTGAGCCAATGCGACCAAGGCTCTAATGCAGACGGATAAAAAGCATCGGCTGTGGGACGAATTTGAATAACAATGGCATTGATATTGGTTTTAGCAAGGTCGTCCAGCATTTTTCTCATTTCATCCCGTTGAGCTTTCGATGTCAAATTTCTTTGACTTGGCCAGTCAATATTGGCAACTGTGGCAATCCACGCCGCCCGCATTTCTCTTTTTAAGGGCTGTGCATATAGGCTAAAACCCACAAATAGAATTGCAAAAAAAGATGAAATCAGTCTTTTATTCATAATTTTCAATGTTGAATTAAAATCACAATTATAAAAAGTTATACAATTGCAAAGTGTTAATTTTATCGTTTATTTGAGCAGTCCAAAAGTATAAACAAATCCCGACATATACAATTGAAAAAAATAAAATTTTGAATATTAAAGTTATTTGTTATTTTTGTAAAAATTTACAGCTCTATATGCAAAAGTTTATAAATATCAAGAATCCATTTAGGACAATACAAACTTATGTTAAGTTTGCAGCTTTCCTCCTGATAATTTTGATTTTATCCAGTTGTGGTAGTAATAATCACAAGAATTACCCTCCTAAACTAATTAAAGCCATTGATTTATTTTTTCTTGAAAATAATAACGATGAAGTGATTTCAGTCATTGATGAATTAAATACTGATGAATTAAATCGTGACACTAAATTACTTTCAGAAATATTTAAGATTGCAGCTATTTGCGAAAATGGT
>JBBRHJ010000127.1:0-9964 GCA_038222885.1 Bacteroidales bacterium
AAACGTATCCTGAAATATATCTTCGGTGAGTTCTTTATTTCTCACTATCAAATATATATAAGAATAAACCTTGGATTGGTATCTCGACAGTAGGATTTCAAATGCGTTACTATTACCTTTTTCAAACAAATTAACCAACTCGTCGTCGGTCATTTGAATTAGATTCTTCATTACTTCTAAATTTAGGGATTTCAGAGTAATCTTTAGGCAATAGGCATTTAATAATTAATGGTTTATAAATAATTTGGGATTGCAAATATAATGATACAATTTTAAAAAACAAACCTTTTGGTCTAAATTATATTTTTTTCGATATATTATTTTTGTAAATTAACGTTTAAAATATAGATTATCAATGTATTATGATTTTTAATGATGGAAAAAACTTTCTCGGCTTTATGGGGGTATTAAAGTTTATACTATCATCTTCTTCCCATTTTTGTATAGGATTGGACATTATTTATTAAAATAAGAAATATGGGAAGTCGTTTTTTTTTGTCGTGATGCTACTAAGATACTACGCCATTGCTGTCCGAATAGTTAGTTAAATTTAATAGATCTGATAAATCACATCTGATATAATGATAGTTGGCTCTGAAATTCAATAATAAGCTGTTCGAAATCTTTTTCATTTGTCTTCCCACTAAATAAATTTTGTGGTTCATGCTGAATCTTGCGAGCAGCTCTAACTGTTATTTGTGTATTGTTCACATCTATCCAAGTCGATTGTATTGTGTCAAACAAACTCGGATTATGGTTATAAAGTGTCCAAAATGATGCTTAGTCCGACTTAATGTCATGCGAATAAGCTCTAATACAGATAACATATTAAAGCAATGAATATTTGCGACTTGCATGTATTTTTATCACATCATAAGTAAAGTAAGTAGAACAACATTTATCAGATTTATACTTGTTGATCGATGACCGCAATAATGAATGTTGTATTAAATCTAAAATCGGTTTGAAAATCGGAGTTTCTGATTTTTTTTCCTAACTTTGTAACCATAGAAAAGTTATTTAAAAAGATATTTGTGTGTTGTAACTACAAATATACTATTTATTGAGCTTTTCTAATTTTTTTCAATTATTGTTCGGACAGTAATTTAATAAAATTACAGATAGCATTTTTCTCAATAAAAATTTGGAAAAATATTGAAAACAAGAATTTTAAAACAGCAAGAAAATGAAAATACTCAAAATAGAAGCCGGTACATTTCATATTGATGGAGGAGCTGCCTTTGGCGTTGTTCCAAAAAGAGTTTGGCAAAAACGATATCCTTGTGATGACGATAATTTCTGTACGGTTCACATGCGTTGTTTATTAGTTGATACGGGCGATAGACGTATTTTGATCGACACAGGAACGGGCGATAAGCAATTAGAGTACTTGAAGTATTATGGTTTTCAGGGAGTTATAAATTTTGACAATAAACTCTCGGAGATTGGCTATAAATGTAGTGACATTACCGATGTGGTTTTCACTCATTTGCATTTCGATCATTGTGGAGGTGCCACCAAGTATAATGCAGATAAATCAGCAGTAGAATTGGTTTTCCCAAATGCCACTCATTGGGTGAGCGATACACAATGGGAAAATTTCATGAATCCGAATGTGCGTGAGGCTGACTCCTATTTCAAGGAGAATACGCTACCTATTTTAGAGGCTGGGAAACTTAGGTTTGTGAAGGAAAATCAGTTTTTATGCCCAGAACTAGAACTGCGAATTTTTGATGGTCATACCGTCGGACAATTGGTAAGTTATATCAGCTCAGGCGACAAAACAATCGTTTATGTGGGTGATGTCATTCCTTTGGCAGCCAATATTCCTGTTTCGTGGTTGTCGTCCTACGACGTATTTCCGCTTACTTCGATGATTGACAAACAGAAATTATTGGAAGAAGCAGTTGAAAAGAGTCAAATACTTATATTTGAGCACGATGCTTACACAGAATGCTGCACGGTAAAAAAGAATTTGAATAAATTTTCGGTGAGTGAAACTATGAAGTTGGAAGAGCTTGCCCCCTAAATCCCGACCTCAATCCAACCCTCTCCACGAGGAGAGGGAGAAAGAATGGGACTTGAAGACTAACTTTGATTGTATTTCGTTAATGTGTATATCACGGTTAAAAACCCCATGACCCTTGTTTAATATATTTTCTCCATTAATAAAGAGTTTTTGTAATGAGACTAATATAAAGTCGTATTTATAGAGTCCTAATTTGCTGATAAACTTTTTTTCTTAAATCGTAAATAGTTAAATAGTAAATACTTTAGACTGCAAAATAAGCTTCTAATTCTTTCAATGTGTCGCCACCTGTAGTTAAATCTTTCACTACTTTGCCTTTTTCAAGAATAACAATGCGTTTACAAACTTCGGTAACATGATTCAAATCGTGACTTGAGATTAACATGGTAATTTGGAAGCGAGTATGTAAATCGTTCAAAAAACGTTTTAAGCGGATTTGCGACGAAGGGTCGAGAGCGGTAAAAGGCTCATCGAGTATTAATATTTTTGGGTCGCCAAGCAATGCCGCAGCTATACCGATTTTCTTTTGATTACCCTTTGAAAAGTCACGAATCAGCTTTTTAGTACCTAATATTTCGGTATTAAAGAAATCCTTGAAAGTTTCCAAAAAAGCATCAATATCTCCCTGTGTTTTATTATATAACTTACCCACAAACGAAAAATACTCCTCGGGTGTTAAGAAATCAATCAAGAAACCTTCGTCCAAAAAAGAACCCACTTTCGTTTTCCAATTGTCATTACGTACTACCTTTTCGTCATCGACCAAAACTTGACCTCCAGAAGCCTCAATTAAATCCAGAATAAGCCTGAAAAAAGTAGTTTTACCGGCACCATTATTTCCAACCAATCCGAAACTTTCGCCAGACTTGATTGTCAATTCAGGGATATCGAGCACAGTAGCTCCACTATATGTTTTTTGAAGATTTAAAATAGTTATCATGGTATTTGATGTTTTAGGATTCTATTCACTCTTGCGAAAACCTTCGGCAAGTGCGTATTTCCTATTGTTAAATTGATTTACACAAATACTAATCAGTTGCTTGCGGAATAATATCCCTAACAAGCCCAAGACTGTTAAAGTGAAAAGAGCAACATTCATTGAACTAATCATGGAAATTCCACCCACTAACATCATCGGTATAAACATGATAGGCAATACAATTAGAAAGCTTTTAAAAGTTGTACCCTGATAGTTCATAGCAGATGACTTCGACAAATCGATACGTTTGGTATTGTAAGTAGCTAAATAAAGCAGTAAAAATATATTCACGCCAGAGTTAAAAATAAAAGCCGCTACGTGCATGTAAAAAACTTGCATTCCAAAATAGAAATAAGGCGAAGTTAACACAAAACACAATAGATTGAAAGTCAACATCATATAATAATTGGCTTCGATATAAGTGCGGATGGGGATATTTTTTGTCATCAAACTGTCGAAATGGCTACTGTCCCAGCTGATTACCCATTGTCCGTACATAAACATTAACAAACCAGTCATAAACATTGCCACAAAAAACAAAAGACCACCTTTATCAGCTAGAGCTTCTTTGGAGTAAAAAATCAAACCATAGAACAAAAAGAATCCTGACATATAAAGTATACTTTTCGTTCGTTTATGACGTAGAATAAGTTTTAATTCGACACCAATAATTTCGCCAATTACTCCAAAACGATTTAAAAATGACCAATCAGATTGATATTTCTGTTGTGTAGTTATTTTCTCATTGAAATTTTCTGGATAAAAATTCTTATAAAAGAAAAGAATATTAAGGAAATAAGCTCCAACAAAAACTAAAACTGGAAATAATAAGCCATAGATGGACTTTACGATAAAGCCAAAAGCTATTTGCGAAAAAGTAAATAATGATAAGATTTTAAAATACTCCAAAGCCGCCAAAATAGCAAACAAAGCCACAATAAGCAAAAAACCCCAAAAGCCAGAACTGAATTTACGTTTCAAAAAAGAAGCTAAAAGTGAGTTGCACCAAACCAAAATAACGCAAAGTATCACAAAACGAAATGCAATCCCAACTCCATAATATTTAGACACAGACTGAATGGCAAAAGGAATTACTACAAAAAGATGGAAATAATTTATAGGATTAAATAAGGGCTTGGCTAGCAAGAAGTTAACTAACAATCTTCGTTTGACTGGCAACACCTGATAAGGAGGTAAATTGATGGTATTCAGCTGCTGCATAAAAAAACGGATGGCCAATCCACCGAGCATAATATACAACAATGCTCCATTAAACAGCTCCATGGGAGTAAATTCGCTATGGGCTTTTTCGAGTAAATTGTCGAGCGAAAAACCTAGAAACAGCAGAATCGCTGCCATATAAAGGGTCATAAAACCCAACAAGATATTGACTGCCAGATTTTTATAAAAACCTTGCGAACGAATACTCTTTTTCCACTCGTGACGAACTAAATCGATAACTATCATAAAATATAGGGTTTAAGTCAAGCTAAAATGGAGTTAAAAAATTTCAGGCAAATGTATGGATTTTCAACAATAAATCATTAAAAAAATTCATTAATTTGAAAAATAATTATTCTTTGTACCAACCCGCATACATAGCGTAATTATGGGCAATCTTGCGATTCATTTCATTGGTTTTTTCTGGCTCTACATCTTTAATATATTTGGCTGGAACGCCCGCCCAAAGTGTATAAGGTGGCACGACGGTATTACTCAGCACCAAAGCACCCGCAGCAATAATAGCACCTTCGCCAATTTCGGCATAATCGAGTAAAGTAGCGCCCATGCCAATTAGTGCATAATCGTGTATATCAGCTCCATGCACAGTTACATTATGACCAATAGAAACATAATCGCCAATAGTAACCACAGATTTTTCGTACAAAGTGTGAAGCACCGAACCATCTTGAATATTAACATGATTACCAATGCGAATAGAATTTACATCGCCACGCAAAACTGCATTAAACCATACGCTGCAACCTTCACCCATCACAACGTCACCAACAACAGTAGCATTTTCGGCAAAATAACAATCTTCACCCCATGTTGGTGTAAATCCTCTAACTTCCTTGATTAAAGCCATAAATATATATATTTTACTTCAATAAAACTAAGCTCTTTTTTCGAGCAAAACTACATTTTCCACATGATGCGTATGTGGGAACATATCCACAGGTTGTACCGCTGTAACGCGATATTCATGATCCAATAAACTCAAATCACGAGCCTGAGTAGCAGGATTACAACTTACGTACACTATTTTAGTAGGAGAAGCAAAAAGGATGGCCTCAATCACATCGGTATGCATTCCAGCACGTGGCGGGTCGGTAATTATCACATCAGGTTTCCCATGTTGCTCAATAAAAGCTGCATTGAGAATGTCTTTCATATCGCCAGCAAAAAACAAAGTATTATCAATGCCGTTCAGTTCTGAATTAATATGTGCATCTTCTATCGCTTCGGCAACATATTCGATACCAATTACTTGTCGAGCTTGGTGCGAAACAAAATTAGCAATGGTACCTGTACCAGTATAGAGATCGTAAACTAATTCAATTCCTGTAAGTTGTGCATAATTTCTAACAATTTTGTACAGTTCGTAGGCTTGTATCGAATTTGTTTGAAAAAATGATTTAGGTCCGATTTTAAATGTCAAATCCTCCATTTTTTCATAAATAAATTCTTCGCCAGCAAATAACTTTATTTCCTGATCGGTAATGGTGTCATTCGCTTTTGAATTTACAACATATAATAATGAAGTGATTTCGGGGAATTTATCGGCAATGTGTTGAAGAAGTGCATTTTGTAGTTCATTATCTTCATAATAAAAAACCATTATTACCATCAATCCGCCAGTTGTGGTAGTTCGAATCATCAAAGTACGTAGAAAACCTATTTGATTTCGCAGATCGAAAAAAGTCAATTCGTGTTCGAGAGCGTATTGGCGAATTTCATTGCGGATAGCATTTGAACTATCTGATTGTAACCAGCATTTGTCAATATCCAGCACCTTGTCGAATTGACCGGGAATATGAAACCCAACGGCATTCATGGTGTCGAAAACTTTCTCCTCAGCTATTTCCTCATTTGTACGCCAACGTTTATTGGAGAATGTAAATTCTAATTTATTGCGGTAAAACTCTGTGTTTGAAGAGCCTAAAATCGGAGTGACTTCTGGCAACTCTATTTTTCCTATGCGAGTCAGATTATCAACGACTTGTTTCTGTTTGAAGCGTAATTGCTCTTCATAAGGCAAAATCTGCCACTTGCAACCGCCACAGATTCCATAATGTTGACAAACCGCTTCGGTTCTTTTTTCAGAGTAACTGTGAAAATGAATAGGGCGAGCTTCCATAAAGTTGCTCTTCTTGCGGGTAACTTGCAGATCAACAACATCGCCGGGAACAACGAAAGGGACAAAAACTACAATATCGTTCACATTGGCAATGGCTTTCCCTTCGGCAGCGATGTCGGTAATAGTTACGTTATTGAGTATAGGATGTGGTTTTTTATTCTTGGCCATGCGAGTCTAATCGTTAAAATACGGTTTAATTGCTACTGTGAGCTGTTTATTTCTGAGCTTACAAAAGTACTATATTTTAGCGAAAATTGCTGCATAATGCAATGTTTTGAGAATTTTCAAGGGATTTTGCATGTCGCAAATCAATTCTTTTCTACTGTAATCATTTACCCTAAATTCTGCATTTGTCCGTTGACAAAGTTTACTAAATTGATCTAGACAAACCAACGCACTACAAACTACCAATGCCGTAAAACGCTTAAAGCGTGCTTGTTGTGGTTTAGGATAGTTCGAATTCTCAATGAGTTTAAACACTTTAACAATTTGTTTCTCGTATCTATCGCGTATTTCTTCTACCGAATTTGTAACAGTTGAAAGAGTTTGAATACCATCTTGTGCATCTTTGAAAGTATCGAAAATATCGTTTTCAAACTGTCCGATAGCTCCTAAATTAAATAACAGTTCATAATCGTTCGCGTCTATTTCGCCAGCCAGTCCACAACGATATAGAGGCATAGAAAATCCGCCTTTATCAAAAGTAATCTGTTCTATTTCCTTGATGTTCAAGCTGGATTGCTGCTGTTTTAAACTGGCAATTTGAGCCTCATACACCTTTTGAGCATAGTTTTTTATGTTCAGTTGTTTATCCGAATTTTCGAGCCCTAATTGGTAGAGTTTAACAAGCAGTTTTTCGTTGGAGTTATTTGCTTTACTTTCTTCTGGAAAATCAAGAAGATTTTTAATATATTCTTCCGATAGATTTTTTCGATCGAAAAGGTCATCGAATAAACCGGTAATTGCAGCAAGGCATGTTATTGATAACCTTTCAGTTTCATTCATTGGAACATTTCTAAACGCACAATAAGCCTCACCTAAAACAGCTGGAATAGCCATTCCATAAAGCTTAATTTTCTTAATATCCTCATCATCAATGGTTCCATCGTTTGTCGACTTTGCCAGCTCTAAGATTGGGGTTATCATATCGACCATAAATCTTTTTTGTAATCGAATATTCCGATTTACAACTAAGAAATACTTAAATGACTTGAGAAAATTGAATAAATATGAAAACATTTTTACGTTCAGTGTTTTGCGTTTTGTGTTCAGTGTTTAGCGTTTTGTGTTCAGTGTTTTGTGTTTAGCGTTTTGTGTTTAGTGTTTAGTATTTCCCTCGAAGATAAGTTGTTTTAGATACAATCAATTTTTAAATTGTAAGTTTTTATCAGATTGGTCACGATAAATAAGTTTGTAAAAATAAGGATAAATTTTGCAAGCTACGCAAAAACCGAAGGCAAATTCAAGTAAAGCACAAATACTAAACACAAAAGCCAACAAAAAAGAAAAACTAGTTGTTCCAATTAACTCACTTATGACAATGGAAGTCGAAAACAGAATGCCAATTCGAGCTGCAAATAATTTAGGTCCAGCATTAACAAGCTGTTTCTCTTGCTTGAAAACTGACACAATATATTTAGAGAATATCGCAAAAGGACTGTATTTTGATAATTCGAGACCACGGAGTGTAAAATCAATTAAAAGTATAAATACCGGCAAAAGAGATCCTGATATAAAATAAATAATCAGAAACAAAACGGTTAAAGCAGCATTCGAGCGAGCAACATTTTCATCGATTCTACTTGTAGAAATTGGGCAAAAAGCATTTGAGTTCATATTGTATGGGTTTTAAGTTTAAAATTTATAACGAATTTATAACAAAATGATGTGCTTTAAAATCGCAACACAAAAATACAGTTATTTAAAATACAATGAAATACACCTTGATAGGTATTTTCTATACCATAATATTGGTATAAACTCTGAGAATTTAGGAATTAAATAAGCGTGGAACTTGAAGGTGAATTGAGTATTTTAGAATCAAGATAAAAAAACGTACTTTTGTAAATCAAAAAAAAGAAATCAGTTTTTTATGGAAAACGAAGGTATGGTGCTTCGCACTGAGAATTTATTTAAAAAATATGGAAAAAGAACTGTCGTAAATGATGTTTCGATTAACGTAAAACAAGGAGAAATTGTAGGTTTGCTCGGTCCAAATGGTGCTGGGAAAACTACCACTTTTTATATGGCCACAGGATTGGTAACCCCAAATTCTGGCAAAATTTTTCTGAACGATGTAGATATTACCAAATATCCTGTGTACAAAAGAGCACAAAACGGGATTGGATATTTGGCTCAAGAGGCGTCTGTATTTCGTAAAATGACAGTTGAGGATAATATAAAGTCGGTACTTGAAATGACTAAATTTGACCGTGAATATCAGAAAGAGAAACTCGAAACACTTATTGCTGAATTTAATTTAGAACATGTACGTTTCAATATTGGCGACCGACTTTCAGGCGGTGAACGCAGAAGAACTGAAATAGCAAGATGTTTAGCCATTGAGCCACGTTTTATAATGCTCGATGAGCCTTTTGCAGGTGTTGACCCGATTGCAGTGCAAGACATTCAGGATATTGTGTGGAAACTCAAAGATAAAAACATAGGTATACTTATTACCGATCATAACGTAGATGAAACTTTGACGATTACCGACCGAGCTTATATGCTTTTCGAGGGAAAAATTCTTTTCAAAGGAACTTCGCAAGAATTGGCCGACAACCCATTGGTACGTGAAAAATATTTAGGTCGTGATTTTAAATTGAAGGAAAAAACCCGACTTTAAAAAGTAAAGAAAATCCCCGATTCATTGTTTTGCTATGGGAAAAAGAGAATTTAGAATAGATGATGATTTAATATTGAAGGAATTAAAGCTTGGCAATGAAATTGATTTATTCCAAATTATTGATAGTCAACGCACACACCTTGGGGAATGGTTACCCTTTGTGGAGCTTACTAAAAATGTTGAGTTCACTAAAAAATTTGTGGACACTTACGTTGCCTCAGAAGGAGTTGCCACTACCTGGACAGTCAATTTTCAACAGAAATGTGTGGGTATAGTCGGATTAAAAGAATTTGATTTCGATAATCACAAAACCGAAATTGGATATTGGTTATCTGTTGATTTTCAGGGCAAAAATATCATGTATCGTTCGTGTATGCAGGTTATTCAATATGCTTTTGAAGAACTAAACATGAACCGCATACAGCTAAAAGCAGGCAAACTAAACAAAAGAAGTCGAACATTAGCCAGCAGATTAGGTTTTACATTTGAAGGCATCGAACGACAAGGCGAACTTCACTCCCGAGGCTTTATCGATTTGGCAGTTTACGGGCTGTTGGTAACTGATATTACAATGAATTCGTTGGATAAATATCGAGGATAGTTTGGGAAAAACATCAGGAAATTATTAAGTTGAAAAAAAATATTCAAAACCAATAATCAGAACATAGTGCTAAATTTTTGACTATCTTTGCAATAAAATATTAAAGAAAATTCTTGAAAGTTGAACAAAACATAGAGAGGTTAAAATAC
>JBBRHJ010000128.1:0-9940 GCA_038222885.1 Bacteroidales bacterium
AGCCCTAGCATGCCCCATATCTATTTTCTTGTCCTTGATACCCATTTGTATCTCAGCCGGTAACCGCAGCAATCTCAAATAATTAGCAATGGTAGTTCTTTTTTTCCCAACACGAACGCTCAACCTCTCTTGAGTAAGTTTATATTCTTCCATCAAGCGATAAAATGTCAGGGCAATTTCGATTGCATTCAAGTCTTCACGTTGAATATTTTCGATCAAAGCCATATCCATTACCTGCTCATCTTCAGCCGTCTTTACGTAAGCTGGTATGGTTTTCATACCAATTAGTTTCGAAGCTCTAAAACGTCGCTCACCAGCGATAATCTGATAAGTACCATTTTCATTTTGACGAAGTGTGATAGGCGAAATAACACCTAACTCGCGTATTGAAGTTGCTAATTCGGTAAGTGCCTCTTCGTCGAAAAAGCTCCGAGGCTGGTTGGGATTAGCAAAAATTAATTTCATTTCTACTTCGTTGATAGACGAAGAACCCCCAGTACTAATATTTTCGGTGTCAATTAAAGCACCTAATCCTCTTCCTAAACCAGTTATGTTTTTAGCCATAATCTTCAACTATTATTGTTTGTAAACTTTCAACTCTAAACTTTTAACTATCAACTATTTGACTATTAACTCTTTTGCAATTATCTCTTTGGCTAAGTCCATGTAGTTATTGTTACCTTTTGAATCGGCATCATATAACATGACAGGTTTACCATGACTTGGAGCTTCACTTAATCTGACATTTCGGGTAATTACCGCATCGAAAACCATGGTTTGAAAATGTTTCTTCACCTCGGCATAAACCTGATTGGCTAAACGCAAGCGATTATCGTACATAGTGAGTAGAAAACCTTCAATTTCGAGCCTAGTATTGAGTTTACTCTTAATTATCTTTATAGTATTCAGCAACTTACTAATTCCTTCGAGTGCAAAATACTCACATTGAACAGGTATTATTACAGAATCGGAGGCTGTGAGAGCATTTACGGTAATCAGACCCAAAGAAGGCGAGCAGTCAATCAGAATATAGTCGTAATTTTCTTTTAAGGGTTCTAGCAGGTTTTTCATCACATGCTCCCTGTTGTCCAAATTCAACATTTCAATTTCAGCACCTACTAAATCAATATGCGATGGCATGATAAACAGCTGTTCAACTTCGGTAGGATGTATTGCCTGTATTGAAGGAATTCTGTCGATAAGACATTCATATATAGTAAATTGTAATGTGCGTATATCTATCCCAAGACCCGATGAAGCATTGGCTTGTGGGTCGGCATCAACTAACAATACCTTTCTTCCGAGTGACGCAAGAGATGCTGCTAAATTTATAGCTGTAGTGGTCTTGCCAACACCGCCTTTTTGGTTTGCTAACGAAATAATTTTCCCCATATTGGTCGAATATGTTTTATTATTTTATCTAATCTTTTCGTTGTTCTATTTTAAAATTATCTAAAAAAGAACAGGTCAACTATCTGATTATCATTTATTTTTACAGTGTAAGTACTGTTTTTTTCTAAAATGCAAAGATAATAAAATAAATCGATGCTTTCAACTAACATAATGTGCAAGCGATATAAATAAGTTTTTTTAAGGCAATAACTACTCTAATAGCTGCACATGAAACATATTGTTAATTTAAAGTTGTATTATATAATTATTCATTCCGCTAATTTTTAACCAATTAGTATTTAAGTGTTTTTTCTTGCCATCCGTTTTTTAGTTGTTTTGTACTAAACTGTTTTTTTGTACCTTTGCCAATTCAAAAAAAATACCAGTTTCTTTAAAAGGAACTAGTAAAATAAATCAAAAAAAATCAACTACTTCTTGCGGTCGGAGGTATAAATAAAAAATGTATTCTTTATGTTTGAATCTCTAAGTGAAAGACTCGAAAGGTCGTTTAAAATTCTAAAGGGCGAAGGTAAAATTACCGAAATTAATGTAGCCGAAACATTGAAAGATGTGCGTAAAGCACTTCTTGATGCCGATGTGAACTACAAAATAGCCAAAACATTTACCGACACAGTAAAAACAAAAGCGCTAGGTCAAAATGTATTAACTGCATTGAAACCTAATCAGTTGATGGTGAAAATAGTTCACGATGAACTGACAGAGCTGATGGGTGGACAAAGTGTGGAAATTAATTTGAAAGGCAATCCGGCCGTCATTTTAATGTCAGGATTACAAGGTTCCGGTAAAACTACGTTTTCGGGTAAATTAGCTAATTTACTGAAAACAAAACGCTCCAAGAATCCGCTTTTGGTGGCTTGTGACGTGTATCGTCCGGCAGCTATCGAACAATTAAGAGTGCTTGGCGAACAGATTGGAATTCCTGTATTTTCTGATTTGGAAAGTAAGAATCCAGTTGCCATTGCCGAAGCAGCTATTAAATATGCCAAACTTCACGGAAACGATGTTGTAATTGTCGATACCGCTGGTCGATTGGCTATCGATGAACTGATGATGAAGGAAATTGCTGCAATTAAAAAAGCAATTAATCCTCAGGAAATTTTGTTCGTTGTGGATGCAATGACTGGGCAGGATGCTGTAAATACTGCCAAAGAATTCAACGATAAGCTTGATTTTGATGGTGTTATCCTCACAAAACTAGATGGTGATACCCGTGGTGGTGCTGCTCTTTCTATTCGTTCAGTGGTGAATAAACCTATCAAATTTGTAGGTACAGGCGAAAAGATGGATGCATTGGATGTGTTCTATCCAGAACGTATGGCCGACCGTATTTTGGGAATGGGTGACATTGTTTCCTTAGTGGAACGTGCTCAGGAACAGTATGATGAAGAAGAAGCACGCCGTTTACAAAAGAAAATTGCTAAAAATCAATTTGATTTCAATGATTTTCTTTCTCAAATTGCCCAAATTAAAAAAATGGGAAATATTAAAGATTTGGCTGCCATGATTCCAGGTATGGGCAAAGCATTGAAAGATGTGGATATTGATGATAACGCTTTTAAAGGCATCGAGGCAATTATTCACTCGATGACTCCACGCGAACGCGAAAATCCATCCCTATTGAACGGAAGCCGTAAAACCCGCATTGCTAAAGGAAGCGGAACTACCATAGTTGAAGTAAATCGCTTATTGAAACAATTTGAGCAAACTAGCAAAATGATGCGGATGGCTACGGTTCAGAATGGAAAATTAAAAATGGGGAAAAGAAGGTAAAAGAAAATTTGCTAATTAGTTAATGTGCAAATTTGCCAATTAAATATGATTTTTAAATTACCATAATAAACTGATAATGAACAACAAAGACATACAAAATAGTAGCAAATCAGAATCTCCTTTGGGAGATTCTGATGGCTATACATTGATAGATGGTAAAGCAATTTCGGAAAAAATTAAAGTAGAAATTGCTGCGGAAGTTGAAATAATGATGGCTGCTGGCAAAAAACGTCCGCATTTAGCTGTAATTATTGTAGGACATGATGGAGGTAGCGAAACCTACGTAGCACATAAAGTAAAATCATGCGAACAAGTAGGATTTAAATCTACTAAAATTACTTTTGAAGAGGATGTAACTGAATATGAATTACTTTCAAAAATTGCTGAACTGAATTCGGATGCCGATTTAGATGGATTTATTGTACAACTACCGCTACCTAAACACATTTCGGAACAAAAAGTAATTGAAGCTATAGATTATCGAAAAGATGTAGATGGTTTTCATCCTGTCAATGTGGGACGCATGTCAATAGGTCTACCATGTTATGTTTCGGCAACTCCTTCGGGCATTATTGAACTTTTGAGGCGTTACGAAATACCCACTTCGGGAAAAAATTGTGTTGTAATTGGTAGAAGTAATATTGTTGGAAAGCCAATTGCTGGACTTATGATGCAGAAAGGTTATCCAGGAGATGCAACAGTTACTGTTTGCCACAGTAGAACTAAAAATCTAAAAGAAATTTGTCTTCAAGCCGATATTATCATTGCGGCACTTGGACAACCCGAGTTCCTAACGGCTGATATGGTAAAAGATGGCGCTGCTGTGATTGATGTTGGTACAACACGGGTGGCTTCTGATAAAACAAAAAGTGGTTTCCGCATTTCGGGCGATGTAAAATTTGATGAAGTTGCTCCAAAATGTTCATTTATAACACCAGTTCCGGGTGGAGTTGGTCCAATGACGATCGTTTCATTGCTCAAAAATACTTTATTGGCGGCAAAAGGGGAAATCTACTAAGAATTTACTAATTAATCATTTACCATCTACTATTTCTTTTGTGAATTTAGTTTTTAAATGGTAAATGGTAAATGAAAAAATGGTAAATGATATCATGACTTTATTCTACGTTCCAAATCTGACTTCCGAACATATTCTTCCAGAAGAAGAATCGCTTCATGCTGTAAAAGTGCTGAGGTTAAAGCTTGGTAGCCCAATAATTGTTGTAGATGGAGTTGGAAATTACCACAAAGCTCATATCACAAATTCACACCCCAAACATTGTGGTTTTGAAATAACTGAAACCACACATGAATATGGGAAACTTCCTTACAATTTGCATATTGCCATTGCTCCTACTAAAAACATGGAGCGTTTAGAATGGTTTGTTGAAAAAGCTACCGAAATTGGAATATCAGAAATTACGCCTATTATTTGTCGATATTCCGAACGTAAAGTAGTTAAAGAAGATAGGTTGGAAAAAATAATCGTTTCCGCTGCCAAACAATCAGTAAAAGCATATTTCCCTAAATTAAATCCTACCTGTTCTTTTGATGAGTTTTTGAAGAAACACGCCGAGGGCAAACGATTTATTGCACATTGTTACGATCAGGATAAAAAACTGCTAAAGAACGAAGTAGAGAATGTCAAGGACGTAATAATTATAATTGGACCTGAAGGAGATTTCAGCATCGAAGAAGTAGAGAATGCAGTAAATCAAGGCTTTGTGCCAGTTTCATTGGGCGACAGTCGTTTACGAACTGAAACAGCAGCTGTAGTTGCCTGCAATACAGTTTCATTAATGAATACTTAAATTCCGATTTTTTAGAATTAGATATTGAATGACAACTAAAATAGATTACGAGAAACAAACGATAGAGCGCATGTTGTTGGTTTACTGTCGTTTGAAACACAACAGGAAAGCTAAAAGTCCATTGTGTGAAAATTGTGAAAGCTTAAAAAAATATGCACATGCACGCCTTACGAATTGTATGTTTGGCGAGGAAAAACCGGCTTGTAGAAAATGTCCGGTTCATTGCTACAAGCCCGATATGAAAAAAGAAATAAAAGAGGTGATGCAGTTTGCTGGTCCTCGCATGTTATTTTATTACCCCAAAGATTTTGTTATTCATTTTACTGAACTTCTTACACAAAAAAAAGTAGACCGCAAACAAAAAAAACAGTCTCGGTAATGAGACTGTTTTTTTGTTAAACACTTATTATTTAGTAGGTTTACTCTTCTTCATCATCCAATAAATCGACCGATTCCTCTATTTCGAAAACAGAGAGTTGTCTACGAAAAACTTCATCTAAAGAAATCTGGAAAGTTTCGGTATGGGCTATTCCTTCAATTGGAGTAATTCTCTCAAGAATTATTTGAAGCAAATGTCTGTTATCCTTAGCATAAATTTTCACAAACATCGAATATTTCCCTGTTGCATAATGACATTCTACAACTTCAGGAATCTTCTTTAAGTCTTCAACCACTGATGGAAATAACTTCACATTACTCAGGGTAATTCCAATGTAAGCACAAGTTTGAAAACCAACTTTATAGGTATCTATTACAAACTCAGAACCTTTGATAATTCCGGTGTTGCGAAGTTTCTGGATACGTTGGTGAATTGCAGCGCCTGAAACATTACATTCGCGTGCAACTTCTAAAAATGGGATTCGTGCATCTTGCGATATAAGTTGTAAAATCCTTTTGTCTAATCGATCTATTTGGTGTTGTGCCATGGTGATTTTTTCTCAGATTTTTTGTGTTAGTTTCTGTTTATTGAATTTAGTATGCAAATGTATTAATAATTTTTTTATTTCATGCCATAAATTAGACAAATTGAAAGTTTGTTTGAAAAAATATACAATTTATACCGATTGCAGAAATAATTCAGTCCAAATTCGACTTCGTCAAATTGGACTGTTTATTTCTATGCATCGGCATTATATCAAAACTATTTTAATCAAAAATAATAATTCAGTAGATATTATCTATATTTTCCACCGTCGCAGTCGTTTATCATACTGAGGTAACTTTGATAACGCGAACTACTTATTTCATGTGTTTCGAGTGCAGCTAGTACTGCACAGCCTGGTTCGTGTATATGTTTACAATTTGAAAACTTGCAATTTTTGCTGATTATGAATATTTCTTTAAAATAATGTCCAATTTCCTCCGATTCCATATCAACAACTCCAAAACCTTTGATTCCAGGCGTATCAATAACTCGTCCGCCTTCTGGTAATTCAAACATTTCAGAAAAAGTGGTGGTATGCATTCCTTTGTTGTGATAGCTCGAAATTTCGCCCACTTTTGCCAATGAATTTGGTCTGAGAGCATTAATTATAGTAGATTTGCCAACACCTGAATTGCCTGAGATTAGAGATATTTTATTGTTTAAATAATGAGTAAGAGCCTCTAAATCAGTTTTATTCTTTGCTGATACTTTAAAAACAGTATAGCCCAAGCTCTCATATAAAAACTGTAATGCTTCTAAGTATTCAAATTCAGATTCACTGTATAAATCGGTCTTATTAAAAACCAAGCATGCTGGCACACTATACGCTTCTGCCGATGCCAAGAATCGATCGATAAAAACAGTTGAAGTTATAGGATAATTAATGGTTGCTACCAAAATAACCGAATCGAGATTGGAGGCCAATATATGCGATTGCTTAGACAAGTTAGACGAACGGCGAACGATATAATTTCTACGATCTTCAATGGCAGAAATCATTCCCGTATGGTCTTCATTTAACAAAAACTCTACCCAATCGCCTACAGCAATCGGATTCGTGCTCCTGATATCTTGCAATCGAAGATTTCCCTTGATTTTGCATTCGGTAAGTAGTTCGTTATCACTTTTTACTTGATACCAACTACCAGTATTTTTCACAACAAGTCCTCTCATTCTGAGAATATAGTTTATTTGTAAGTTGTTGAATAATAATTTAAAAGGCCTCAGTAGCGGTAATGTAGAACTGTAACTTTTCGCCATAATTATTCTTGGCAATGTCTACCCGTAAATGTACACGAGCATCGTTCAGTCTATATCTTAATCCTGCTCCATAAGCCACCTTCAATTTATCAATACTCAGGTTTTTGCTATCCATCACATCGCCAGTTGATAGGAACAAAGCAGCTTTCAATCTTTTGTAAATTGGCATACGATATTCTGCTTGAAATAGAAACATTGCATTATCACGGTACATTCCTTGTCGAAATCCCCTCAGTAAATCGCGCCCCCCCAAAGTTGGTAATAATTGGAATGGTATGTTGTTTTTACTGAATATCCCAGAGAAATAACCTTGCCAAGCTAAAATATGAATGTTTGCGATGGGTATAAATTGCCTGAAATCGAATGAAAAATCAGTTGTATTGTAACTACTTCCCCAAATTGCATTGGCTGTTCCCAAAGTAAGTTTTGCAAAGATACCTTTTTGTGGGTAAAATTGATTATCGCGTGAGTCGAATGAGCCTAAAAATCCAACTTTTAATTCTCGGTAAGGTTTCCAACCAGCATCACCAAATTTAGAATAAATTCGGTCAGACATTGATTTGTAAGTAGAATCTATTCGTACAGTTTCAGTACGTCCAGCTAAAATTAATCCCAGGTAGATATTTTTTGTTAGCGCGTATTGAGGCTGAAAACTCAGACTAAAAATATTGGCAGTAAATGATTGTTGCATAATAGAATGCTGATTACCAATTCCATAATAGAAATCAGGATATTCTCTAAAATTCAAATTAGCATACAAATACCATTTTTTGTCAGCTAAATATATTTTGGGAGTGATATTCAGAATGAACTGATTAAGTAAAGTATAATCGGCACTTCCTGAGATTGAACTAATCTTACTTAAATCTTTACTTTTAAAATAATAGCCACCTGCAATACCTCCCGACCAACTTGTTTCCTGTTGATAAGCTGGATGAGGAATTATAAATAAACTCGATTTGCTGACAATGGAATCGCTGTTTTGTGCTGATATAGCCATTGAAAACAAAAATAGCAGGAGAATTATGTGATTATTTCGCAAAATAAAGAAAACATAAAATTGTAAAAAAACACAGTCATTTCCAAGTGGAAATGACTGCAATAATATTTAAGAAAAGAAATTGGAGCTATACAGTCATTATTTCTTTTTCTTTGGCTGCCAACATTTCATCAATTTTTTTGATGTACTTGTCGTGAATTTTCTGAACGCTTACTTCGGAATCTTTTCCCATATCTTCTGGAAAGCCATCTTTTACCATTTTTTTAACAGTTTCGATGGCTTCGCGACGTGCATTTCTGACCGAAATTTTAGCTTCTTCGCCTTCGTGATGGGACTGTTTGGCCAATTGTCTGCGTCGTTCTTCAGTAAGTGGAGGTATGCCCAACCGTATAACTTCGCCATTATTCATTGGCGTAATACCCACATCAGAATTTAAAATTGCTTTTTCAATTACTGCAATTAAACCCTTTTCCCAAGGTTGAATTACAATAGTTTTTGCATCGGGTGTAGTTACAGTAGCCACATTGGTTAGTGGAACGTGAGAGCCATAATAATCCACTTTGATCCCATCGAGAATGCGGGGATTTGCTTTTCCGGCACGAATATGTGCCAATGATTCATCAAGAAACAATAGAGTTGCTTCCATATTGTCTTCTGCCTCAGTCAGAATTGGATTTACGTCTTGCATAATACCTTATTTTTAGGATTGAGTTTGTTTTTATTTTATTTGAAATCAACGGAAATAGATATAAGATTAAAATGCTAAATTCTTATATTCTTACTAATGTGCCAATTTTTTCACCCATCATTACTTTTTTCAGATTTCCAGGCGTATCCATATCGAAAACATAAATTGGCATATTATTTTCTTTACACATAGTGGTGGCAGTCAGATCCATCACTTTTAAATTTCGATTATAGATTTCATCATAACTAATTTCATCATATTTAGTGGCAGTAGGGTCTTTTTCAGGATCGGCTGTATATATTCCATCTACCCGAGTACCTTTAAGCATTACATCGGCTTCAATTTCTATAGCACGTAGGGAAGAACCTGTATCCGTTGTGAAAAATGGATTTCCCGTTCCAGCCGAGAGAATCACAACTTCGCCATTTTCTAAACTTTGAATGGCTTTTTGTTTGGAATAAAATTCGCCAATAGGTTCCATGCGTATGGCAGTCAAAACACGTGATTTAATACCACTTGCTTGTAAAGCCGAATTGAGCGCCAAGCTGTTGATAACCGTTGCTAACATCCCCATCTGATCCCCTTGAACACGGTCGAACCCCTTGGAAGTGCCACTCAATCCGCGAAAGATATTACCACCGCCAATTACAATTCCAATTTGAACTCCCATAGCGGCAATTTCTGAAATTTGTTGGGCATATTCACTCAATCTATTTTCATCGATGCCATATTGTTTATCTCCCATGAGCGATTCGCCACTCAATTTCAGTAAAATACGTTTAAATGCTGCCATTGTTTTTTTTAGTTTGTATATTTAGCAAAAGTAAGAAAATTGTAATGAAACTCCAAATATTAACAGATTGTATTTTTTGAAGAACGAAGAACAAAGAGTAAAGGACAAAGAATCAACATCTTAGACAAAAGGACTATTAAAAATGCAAACCACAAAGTATTAAAACTATATACCAAAATTAGTTTTGCCTGCAAAAGCTCCTATTCCGAAAAGCGAAAAATCATATTTAATTGGGTCTACTGGGTCTAATTCTCTTAAAACATCGGTAATTTCAACCACG
>JBBRHJ010000129.1:0-9859 GCA_038222885.1 Bacteroidales bacterium
CCGGGTATCACCACCATTGTCGGGGGAGTTCATTGCGAGATTTGCCCTGAAGATTTTGAAGATGAAGCGGTTGATTTTCGGGTAGTTCGAAATGCAGCCATTATTTTCACCGACTTGCTCAATCACATTGAAAAACAAACAAGACTGCCCGAAGGCATTTTCCGTCGGGGCGATTCACTGGAGAATACCACCCTTCCGGGTTTCGATTTTCGTGTGCCTTTTCCCGACAGAAAAGCAGTAGCACATTATCGCGACAAGTATTTCTATATTTTTCATGAAAAAGTGGCGTTACTTAAAACCTCTTTTGGCTGCCCGTATCAATGTTCATTTTGTTTTTGCAGAATCATAACCAACGGAATGTATTACCAACGACCGCTGGCTGATGTCATTCAGGAAATTGAACAGATTGATGAAACGGAAATCTATATTGTGGATGATGATTTTTTAGCCGACCGAAAATTTTTGCTGGCCTTTATAGCTGAAATAAAGAAAAGGAATATCCGCAAACATTACCTGGTTTACGGGCGTGCCGACTTTATTGCTAAAAATCCTGACCTTATGCATGAAATGGCGGAAATCGGTTTAAAAACAGTGATAGTTGGTTTTGAAAGTTTTTCGGATAAAGAACTGGATAAATACAATAAAAAAACGTCTGTTTCCATGTATAAAGACACCATGGAAGTAATTCACCGTGAGAAAATTGATGTATTTGCTACCATCATTATTCCACCCGAATGGGACAAAAGTGATTTTAAAAATATGGTAAAAGTGATTAAATCGCTGGGCATTCAGTATGTAAACCTCCAACCTTTAACACCGCTGCCCAAAACAGGAGTCAGCTACCCCGACGATCAGATTTTGATTGCTAAAACCGATTACGATAAATGGGATCTGGCGCACATTTCCGTTCAGCCGGAAAAGCTTTCTGTGCCTGATTTTTATCGCGAAATTCTAAAAGCATACAGTGCCGTTTTGTACCAACCGAAAGTGATATGGAAATACCTTACCACATACCGCCCGTTAATGCTTTATAAAATGCTTGAAGGTGCTTTCAGGGTATCCCGGCAGTATAAAAATAAAATTAAAGAAGCCGAGAAAAGCAGTTAATTTCATCTTTTCTACTCTATTTAGTGTTTAATTAACTTTCAAACCACAAACTTTTTAAACTTTCAAACAAATTTTATTTATGCCTAAAATTCTATTTATACAACCCACGCAGTACGCCGAAAGCGGAAAACTCTGCAAGCAACGTAAAATAAATCTTCCCGGACTGGCTTTTCCCTTGCTGGCAGCTTACACACCGGCTCACTGGGAAGTGGAATTGTTGATTGAAGTAGTCGACGAAATAAATTTTGATTCTGATGCCGACATTATAGGCATTGGCACCATGGGACATGCTACTTTCCGCGGATTGGAAATTGCCGCCGAATTTAAAAAGCGGGGTAAAACCGTAATTATGGGCGGATATATGGCTTCCATTGCTTTCGAAGAAGCCATGAAATACGTTGATTCAGTGGTGATTGGTGATGCCGAAATTTCTTATCCGAAAATGTTGCAGGATTTTGAAGAAACAGGTACAGTTAAACCTTTATACAACTACCCTGTTTCCGAACTGAAAAATCTACCTGTTCCACGCTACGATTTACTCACCAGCAAGAAAATCGGGCTTATGTTGCCAGTTCAGGCGGGGCGCGGTTGTACTTTTACCTGTTCGTTTTGCTCCATTGCCTGCCTGTACGAAGGAAAATATTTATTCCGTCCTGTCGACGAGGTTATCCGCGACATTATGGAAGTAAAACGTTTGGGCTTTAACCGCTTCTACTTGATTGACGACAATATTGTCTCCAACCCGAAATACTTGCGTGAACTTTGTCAGAAAATTACGCCTCTGAAAATGAAATGGGCAAGCCAGTGTGCCATTCATCTGGCTAAAAACGCCGAACTGTTGAAAATTGTGAGAGATTCCGGTTGCGATTTAATGAGCTTTGGCGTGGAAAGTATTCAGCAGGATGCTATCGACAGTCTGGACAAACCGTGGCTAAAAGCCAACGAACACGAGCAAAATATAAAAATACTGGCACAATCGGGCATTACGGTAAGCACCGAAATGATTGTCGGGACGGATTATGATACCGAACAATCCATCCGCGACACTTACGATTTCATTTACCGGAATCGTGTACCAATTCCCCGTTTTTATATTCTCACGCCCATCCCCGGCACTGCGCTTCATACCGAATTAAAAAAACAGGGGCGTATCCTTACTGATGACCTTCGGCTGTTCGATGGAACACGCTGCGTACATATTCCCAAAAAAATTGAACCGGAGAAACTTACAGAAATGTACTGGTGGCTGAATAACAAGGTTTTCTCGTTAAAAAGCATTTTTCACCGGGTACTTTTCAACCGCGACCTGCTTAAAAATCCTGAGATGTTGCTTTTTTCGCTCGGAGTCAATTTCCATTACCGACATTATGTGAAACGTAAAATCACACCCAATATATTCTGATTTCTTACTCTTGTAGGTAAGTTAGGAAAGGGCAATTTTTAAATTTTAAAAAAATCAAAATGAAAGTATTATTAGTAAAACCAAGGTTTGAAGGTATTTTCCAAAAGCTTTCACTGATAAAAGTGGAACCGCTTGAGTTGGAATACCTGCAAGCCATCTGCGATAATGCTAATATTAACTGTCAGATTTGTGACTTAACAATCAGCGGCACACATTTAAAAAGAGATTTAAAGCAATTTACTCCTGATGTGGTGGCTATTACCGCAAACTTTGTTCACATCGATGTTATAAAGAGATATGCCGATCAGATAAAGAAACACAATTCGAACATTAAAATAATTGTCGGAGGACCACATGCCGAAGTAATACCAACTGATTTCTTTTTTGACAATATTGATGTAATTACATACAGCGGAGGATTTAAACCTTTCGAAAAGCTTATCCAAAACGGGTTTGGTTCTTTGTCACAATTGAAAGGAATATATTTTCAGGAAAATCGCAACTGGATTAAAAATGAGAAAGAGATTTTTAATGTAAATGAATTGCCATTCCCGAACAGGAAGCATTTCTATGAAAATTTAATGGAATACAGGTATATAAGTAGCGAACCGTGGGCTATTCTGAAAGCCGCTTACAGTTGTCCGCACAATTGTAATTATTGTTTTTCAACCTTGCTGAATGATGGTCAATATAGTTGCAGGGAGCCGGAAAATGTGGTTCAGGAAATCAAAGAAATAAATTGTGATAATATCTGGATTGTGGATGATACCTTTTATGTCAACCGGAATAAAGTGCTGGAATTTATTGATTTAATCAAAAAAGAAAGTATACACAAAAACTATTCTTTGTATTATCGGGCAGATTTTATCGCGAATAATCCGGATATAATCATCGAATTGGGAAAAATAGGTGTAAAAATGATTATTGTTGGTCTTGAAGTGATTGATGACGAAGTATTGAAATTATATAACAAAAAAATAGATGTGGATCTGATCAACAAAGCAATAGCCACATTAAAAGAAGCTCAAATAACCTGCGTCGGATTATTCATGATTGATATCGATGTAGAAAAATCGTATTTCAAAAAACTGTATAACTTCATTAAAACAAACGGGTTGTACCTTTCAACCATTTCAATTTTAACTCCAATGCCCGGAACGCAGCAGTATGAAAAATACAAAGACAGAATTACCACCAATGATTTTAAAAAATGGGATTTTGTTCATTTAACTATGAACCCGGGGAAACTATCCAGGTTTGTTTTTTATTTTGAATTTCACAAGCTTTATGTCAAATTGGCGTGGTTAAATATAAAACATGAAACCATTAAATTATCCAATATTAAAACATTACTACCTGCTGCAGGTATTTTTTGGATAGAAGCATTTAAAACAATTAAAAACAGAAAAACAACATTATGAAGTACAAAGCATGGGAAAATCTTGCCGGCAAATACAATACACTTTGGGTTCAGAAATATTCATTAACGCCTACCCGAAAGAAAGTGATGGATATACTGGAAAACACGATTGATGAAAAACGAACCTATAATATATTGGATATTGGTTGCGGCACGGGTCAGTTATCAAAACAAATAACAGATCGGTTTCCCAATGTATCCTGCCTTGGAATTGATGTAGCTGTAAACATGCTTGATATTGCTAAAAATTACAATAAAGCAGCTAAATTCAAACATGCCGGAATAGAAGATTTTAGAACAACCACACAATTTGACATCATCATTTCCACACATGCCTTTCCTTATTTTCCGGATCAACAGGCTTCAATCCAAAAAATCAATGAGTTATCCACTGGGAATCCCAACATCATATTGGCTTTTGGATCGGCAACCACCTTATTTGACAAATTGATTTATTTCTTCGTGAAATTCACAACAAGTAAAGCCAGTTACCCATCCATTTCCAACATGAAAAAGATGATTGAACAATCAGATTTAAGTTGTAACTGCGTATCCTTTATAAAAGAAAGAAAATACATGCCAACTATCGCTGTATTTGAAATAAGGAAATAAGAAGCAAGACGGTCAACGTTATTCAGGCATTGAGAAGTCGGCAGTAAGTAGTTGGCAGTAAGTATAAATGCTGAAAATCGACAAAAACATTATTAAATAATTAGGGAGGCGAAAAAAAACTTAAAATAAAACAGTAAACTTAAAAAGAAATATGTAGTTTTGTGAATTAATCAAAAGCAAAATGAACGGTAATAATCCATTTCAGCTAAATCGCTTTTTGGAGGCGCAGGAAAGCGTTTATACAACTGTGCTGAATGAACTTCAAAATGGAAAAAAAGAAAGCCATTGGATGTGGTATATCTTCCCGCAATTAAAAGAACTTGGCTTTAGTTCTACTTCAAAATTCTATGGTATAAGTGGTCTTGACGAAGCACGTGCCTATTTGCAGCATCCTGTTCTGCATGAGCGACTTGAAACATGCATCAGTTTTGTACTCAATAATACAAGCAATAATCCCACCCGCATATTTGGTTATCCCGATGACTTGAAATTTCATTCATGCCTTACTCTATTTTCAATAGCTGAACCCGAAAATATCATTTTCAAAAATGCATTGGAAAAATTCTTTGGAGGAATAGGTGATTATGAAACTGAGAGAATTATTTTAGACTTTAAAATTAAAAACAAATAAAATATTTATATGCCTCCAGCTAAAGCAGGAGGCAATTCTGGAGGCAATTCAGGAGGGAATTCAATTTTTCAAATAAAAATGTATGCAACTAAATGAATTGGAATGGGCTTTAGCCTATTTTCTCCTATGAAATTATTAAAATCAAATTGGCTTTAGCCAAATAAATATTTTAAAATTATGCCATTTATCAAAGTTTATATTCATTACGTATGGTCAACCAAAAACAGATACCCATACCTGCCCACAACCGAATTGCGCAAAGCAATGTGGAAACATATCCGAGAAAATGCGAAAAAGAAGGGAATTTTCATTGATTTTATAAATGGTTATCAGGAACATTGTCATTGTTTAGTTTCATTAGGAGATGATCAGACCATGAGGCAAATTATGCAACTGATAAAAGGAGAATCATCGCATTGGATAAATAAGGAGCAACTAATCAAGGAAAAATTTGAATGGCAGGATGAATATTTTGCTGTTTCAGTTTCAGAGTCGTTGGTTGATAAGGTGAGAGAATATATCAAGAATCAGGAAAAACATCATTCGCGAAAAACATGGGAAAATGAGTACAATGAATTTATTCAAAAATATGGATTTGAAAAATTCAATGATAATGAATAAAATTGGATTGGGCTTTCATCCATTAAATTCAATTAGTCTTATTTCTTAAATCAAATGTGAAATATCAATCAAAACAAAAATATGAAAAATCAACAAAAATTCACAGAACTGATTCCACAGCAGCCAACGAATACCATTGAAAATGATTATTTTACTTTAGACAATGGACTTAAAGTTGTTTTACAGCAAGATTTTTCTACACAAAAAATTGCCGTAAATGTCCAATATCATGTTGGTTCGGCTATGGAAAGACCCGGACTGACAGGAGTTACTCATCTTATAGAGCACTTGCAGTTTACACAAACAGAACATTTAGCACGTTTTGAGTATAATAATTATATAGACAAAATGGGCGGTGAATGTGGTGCATATACGTCTGGCGACCGAACGGTATTTCATCCTGTAATTCCGAGAGATGCGCTCGAAAGGATTTTATGGTTAGAGTCAGACCGCATGGGATTCTTTATAAATGCGATTACAAAGTATGATATTGATCGAGAGATTGAAATTGTAACCATAGAAAAACACGATACTTATGATAACAGACTCTATGGCAACAATGTTGTAATTATTAATAGCCAAATTTATCCTGAAGGGCATCCCTATCACTGGATACCACTCGGAAATATCGCTGATTTAAAAACACTGACCCTTGAAGAGTTAAAGCAATACTACGCTACTTATTTTGTTCCTAACAATGCCACTTTAACATTAGTAGGTGATTTCGATATTCCACTGGCAAAAAAATTAATTCAGAAATATTTTGGAGAAATAAAAGGAGGCATTTCCCTACCAAAACCTGCCGTTCAAAATGTTGAACTCTCTGCTATCAAAAAGCTGGTGTGGGAAGCACCGTACATCGTACGACCAAGGATTAGCTTTGTTTTTCCAATGATAGATTATAAAAATAAAGATGCCAATGCTTTCCGTTTATTTATAAATTATTTTTTCAACTTCACTGAGAAACCGTTAAACCATATATTAAAACATAAGAATCTTGCTTCATATTGCATAATCAATCATCAAACTCTTGAACGAGCTGGTTTTTTTCAATATGAAATCAGGGCATTAGAAGGTGTTGACTTGAATGAAATTGCTGCCCTGATGGATGATTATATCGCCAAATTTGAAGAAGAAGGTGTAAATGATGTTGATTTGAATGATTTGAAAAAGGACTACTTATCTGATTTTAATAAACGAATTGCCGATATTAAAGAGTTAGCCAATATGATTAGTTATAATACTGAATTTATTGGTAAACCCGATGCTTTCTTCGATTCTAAGGAGAAGTCTTTATCTGTTTCGAAAGAGGATATCATGAATATTTACACAAAATACATTAAAGGGAAACCGTATTTGGTGCTTAGTATGGTACCTGAAGGAAAAAGTGAACTGGCAGTAAAAGGTTCAATACCAATTGAAATTAAAATTGAAAAACTGGAAGAAAGAACTTTTGTTGCAGAAAAAGAATGGAGCAATGAAGTAGCTTGTGAAAAATCCGAAAGTTCTTTTGACAGAAACATCGTGCCTGACTTTCTACCCAATACCCCAATTTTAGAAATACCAACCGTTTGGACAAGCAAACTGAAAAACGGCATGCAGCTTTTTGGAATCACGAAAGAAAATTTACCCAATATTGAAGTAAATATAACTATTAAAGGTGGAATGTTGTTTGATCCTCCCGGCAAAACAGGGGTGAGTTATTTTAATTCCGAACTTATGGTTGAAGGCACACAACTTAAATCGCGCGCCCAGCTTGTAAATAAGATATTATCATTGGATGCCGAAATAAAAGTTAGTTCAGAAACAAATTTTACTCGATTGAATATTAAAAGTTCAGTACAAAATTTTTCGGAAATTATGTTATTGGTTGAAGAAATATTACTTCAACCGCGGTTTGACGAGGAGAGTTTTGAAAGGATCAGAAACCGAACTAAATCCACTATTAAAGCTGATCTGAATTCACAAAAAACACTTACCAGCCTGATTACACAAAAACTTTTATTAGGAACAGATTCTCCCCTTGCCTATCCGTCGTATATGACGCATGGTAATTCCATCGAAAGCATTGACTCCATAACAATGGATGATATAAAGTCATACTATTTTAACTTTATCAATCCTACATTGACTGATATTACCATCGTAGGACCGATAAATCAGTCTGCTTGTGAACAGGCGTTTAGTTCTTTAGTTGAAAAATGGACAAGTGACAAAATTGAATTATCTCAACCAATCAGTCAATCAACTGCTCAGAAAAACAAGATTTATTTTGTTGACTTTCCAAACAGTACCCACTCCACCATCAGAATAAGTAAATTGACAAATGCCTACACCCCTGCTGAAGAATTGTGGTGTGAAATGATAAATTATTACCTGGGCTGGTCACGTGATAGTATGCTAAAAAAAATTATCATTAATCAAAAAGGATTTGCTAATAAGGTAATAAGTGGGTTTTATCAGGACGGGTTTTTCAATTATTTTTTAATCAGTACGTATGTACCCGCATCGGTTACAAAAGAAACGCTTGAGATACTAAATAACACGCTTGAAAACTATGCGGCTAATTTTAACGAAACAATACTTGAAAAAACAAAAACAGACTTCCTCCGCAAAAGATTATTTACTCTTGAAACCCCCGAGGATTATATGGAACTGCTTAACAAAATAGCGAAGGAAGGCTTGCCGTTGGATTACTTCAAGCAACAGGAAGAAATCATCAGAAACCTGACCCTACAAGAAGCCAAAGAAGTAATTGCCCATAATATAAACCCAACCGAACTTATTTATCTGGTAGTGGGTGATGCCAAAACTCAGTTGGAACCACTGAACAGCCTGGGTATGGGAGGGGTGATTTTGCTGGATAGAGAGGGGAAGGAGATTTAAGGTCAAAAGTCAATTCAATAGTGCGAAGCGAACATTCTGTTTTGGGAGTGTCAATAAGATTAATAGTAGAAAATTAGCAGTTGATTTTGAACGCTAATGAGTTTTTCTGATTGTATAGAATACTAATACTCTTGAATAGTAATCAGCGGGTATCATCTTTTAATAAAAGTTAAATATACATAAAACACAATCTCAAAAGGTCGATATTTACTGACTTTTTTAATTTGTAGTTATTGATTTTAATTCATAATCGGTAATGGCTATTGTGTATATTTAAATATATTTATAAATTTGAGGCGAAAATATCTTTAAAAGAAAAATTTCTGATTAAACCCTTTCAATAATTATAAAATCCAAGAAATGTAATATGAAAAAATCTATTTTATTTGTTGTTTGTGCTCTTTATTGTGCTCTACAAGGGGTAGCGGCACAATCAGCTCCATCTTTATTAAATCCTTCAAATGGAGCTAATCTTCAAGGACCAACATATACTTTCACATGGCAGAGTGTTAGTGGAGCAGGTGGTTATCAAATAAAAATATCTGACAACAACTCATTTACTACCACTGTTTTGACTGACCAAAATATTTCAGGGTCTGCAACCAGTTATCAAACAAGTGTTTCGTTGACGATTGGTCAGACATATTACTGGCAAATGAGAGCTTTAAATAGCTCTGGTACAGTCTGGAGTAATAATTGGTCTGCTTACAGATCGTTTATTCCTACTCAGAATACACTATCACCACCAACATTAGTAAGTCCTATAAATAATGCCACAGTAAACAGTTTATTATTACAATGGCAATCGGTTTCTAGTGCATCTGGATATGAATTGAGTGTTGACGGAAATTCTATAATTATTCCTTCGGGGACGCAGACAAGTTATACTGTGACATTAAATTATGGAGCTCACCAATGGCAAGCAAGAACAAAAAACAGTTCTGGGAATTATGGAAGTTGGTCAAGTTTACAGTATTTTACTTACCAACAGAATACACTATCACCACCAACATTAGTAAGTCCTATAAATAATGCCACAGTAAATAGTTTATTATTACAATGGCAATCGGTTTCTAGTGCATCTGGATATGAATTGAGTGTTGACGGAAATTCTATAATTATTCCTTCGGGGACGCAGACAAGTTATACTGTGACATTAAATTATGGAGCTCACCAATGG
>JBBRHJ010000130.1:0-9801 GCA_038222885.1 Bacteroidales bacterium
TATAATGTGGCTGGTTCTAAAGTTACAACTCAAAGAATTGGAAATTCCGCTATTACTATTCCAATGGCAAGTGGAATTTATATGGTTCAAGTAGCGAACAGTATATTGAAAGTGGTCGTAAAATAATTCTATCAGTAAATGGAGTTTTAAAAAATTCCACTACGTTTATTTTCAATTTTAAATCAAATATTTTTTAATGAAAAATCTAATTATAACATCTGCCATTATCTTATTGGCAATGTCAACTATCACTTTAAACGCTGCTAGTTCGAAAGGAGCGAAGCAAGCAGCGAAAGAATTCCAACCGACCAAAGATTTGGTGTTCTATAACCAGACTCACCTAAAATTGGTAAAAGCCAACATCAAAGCGAACGATCCTTATTTTCTGAAAAACTATCAAGAACTAATCAAATCAGGAAATGCTGCAATGAAATATGAAGTAGATCCTGTAACCAATAAAACCCAAATGCCACCGAGCAACGACAAACATGATTACCTCAGTTATGCGCCTTATCGTTGGCCCGATCCATCGAAACCTGATGGTCTTCCATGGGTCGCTCGCGATGGTATCGTTAATCCAGTATCGCGTGCTGCAGATACCGATTTTAATAGAAAAACTGATTTTTTTAATGCCATAGATATTCTTGCATGGTCGTATTATTTTTCGGATGAACCAAAGTATGCCGAAAAAGCCATTAAACTGATTAAAGTTTGGTACCTAAACCCCGAAACCAAGGTGAATCCGAATCTCAATTTTGGTCAAGGAGTTCCTGGTGATGCTGATGGACGATGTGCAGGATTGCATGAATGGAAACCGCAAGCTGCTGTTATCACTGCTTTGCAACTATTCGAGGCCAAAGGAATACTGCCTAAAGATGTGAAAAAAGGTATGCAGAAATGGTTAAGTGAATATTTAAACTGGCTCACTACCGATTCTATGGCATTATCTACCGCATTTACCGGACAAAACCATGCCAATTACTATAATCATCAGTTGGTAGGATTGATGATGTATTTGGGCAAAAATGCGGAAGCAAAAGCCTTGGTTGAGGATGCGAAATTATCCCGCATTGCAGATCAGATAATGCCTGATGGCACACAGCCCAAAGAAATGGGAAGAACAAAATCGGTTAGTTACTCCACTGGAAACTTATGGTTATTGACCGAACTAACTATCATGGGTCGGAAATTGGGAGTGGATTTATGGGCGTATGAGTCGGAAGATGGACGAAGCCTCAAAAAAGCCTATCAATTTTTGGCTCCTTTTGTTACAAATCCCGAAAATTGGCCAAAACAACAAATTAGCGAAGGTGGAGCTGAAAAAATGATAAATGAAAATATGAAACCATTGTTTTCGAAAGCATCAACAGCACTTGGAGTTACATTAATTGACCCAGATGCAAAAACTTATCTTAAACTCAGACCGTTGGAAGCCTTGATTTATCCACCAGTTGAAATGTTGCCCGAAATTCGTTGAATACATTAACAGATAGTTATTGAGGTTCTACCCTTTTTTGTGTGGGTGTATATTTTTAGAAATTAATTAGGTTAAGATTGTGGGAGTATTGATTCCTACTAAGGTTAATTTTTTAAGAATAAGGTTTTTGTTTATATATCAGCTAATTACGATTATTTTGAAAACCTTATTTTTCTTCACTTTTAACCTTAGTAGCAAGATTTACCCCCTATTACAAACCTTATTTATATTAAATTTAGGATAATAATCCACACTATTTGTGGTGGAACCGTTTTGATTATCTCAACTATATTTATTTTCTTTGTATCAGCGTTTACTTCTCGAATGATCAATTTTAGCACCAACAAATTAGAAAATGAATAACTCTTTATTAAGAATAACGATTGCTTTTTGCTTGCTTTTCATTAGTACAACAAATAATTTTGCTCAAAATCCATTCTTTCCTCCAACGGCTTTTATTCCCGATAGTGAGCCGCATGTATTTGAATACAAGGGCGAACAGCGACTATTTATTTATGGTTCGAGAGATGAAAGAGTAACAGCATTTTGTGGTTATGGTCATGATGTCTGGTCGGCACCTGTGAGTGATTTAAGTCAGTGGACTAACCACGGAGAGATATTTAATATTCAACAAGTGGCTGAAATTGGATACGGGAAAGTCGCTAATCAGCATTTTGGAGCACCCGATTGTGTGTATAATCCAACTACAAAAAAATACTATTTATATACTTTTTTGGGTGCTACTTATAAAATGGATGGCAAAGAAGGACCCTTGTCAAGTGCAAATAATTATGTGCCCGGATTTGATGGTTCTGGACCAAAATGTGTTATGGCTCAGAGCGATAGTCCAATTGAGCCATTTAGCAATCCGGTAATGTGTAATTGGCCAGCAGCCAACAACGCAGGAACCTTTGATCCGTCAGTTTTGGTTGACGTTCAGTCTGATGGCTCTGTGAGAGCTTATGCTTTTTGGGGAATGAAAGAGGGTGATCGTTGTGCTGAGATTGATCCTGTTGATATGCATACTATTATCAATTCGGATACACGCCAACCCGACCTAACTGCCTATCGCAAAACGCTTGACGCAGAACGTTTGCCCCAAACAAAATTATTTGAAGCTTCATCGATAAAAAAAGTAGCCGATAATAAATACGTTTTTATCTATTCTGCCAAGGAATATATTTCCGCATTAACCTATTGTTACAGCAACAGTCCGTTGGGACCTTGGGAATATGGTGGACAAATTATTAAAAACAATATCAATTATAAGGGCGGCAACAATCACGGGAGTATTGTTAAGGTTTTGGATCAGTGGTATGTCGTCTATCACAAACAAACTACAAATAGCTTTAATCGCCAAGCCATGATTGAACCTATCGAAGTTCGCATAGAAGGAGATAAAGTTACTATTCCCACAGTTGAAATGACTTCGCAGGGAGTGATGACAACTGGTCTTAATGCCTATCAACGCTACAATGCAAATATAGCTTGCTACATCACAAATGGTGCTTATATCGACGGTGGACAACGAAATCCTGACGGATTAAACCCCATTGTTGGCATAAAAGGAGAAAACACAATCATAGGTTTCAAGTACTTTAATTTTGGGACAAAAGCGATAAAGAAAAGCGATAAACTCAAATTAAAACTAAATTGTAAGTTGCTAAAAGCTACAAAAGTAGTTGTTTTTGTAGCTCTGCCCGAAAATGCTAACACGGCAGAGAAACGAATCCAAATTGCGAGTGTCGAACTATTGCCAAGTGCAATTGAAAACGATTTTCGAGAGATAGAAATTCCAATATTGGACAATAAGAACAATGAAAAACTGAAACAAATAGGCGGATTGAAAGGCAAGTTAGCTGTATTTCTATCTATTAGTGGCGAAAAGCAAGAGTTGATTCAAATCAAAGAAATTGAATTTGTGAAACGCAATAATTCTACGCCAAACCCTTCGCGAATGATAAATATTGAGACACCGAAAAATGGGTCAGTTACTACAACTTCATTAAAAAGTCGATACAAGGAATCAGTTAAGGTAAGTGTAGTTCCAGACAAAGGGTATAAACTTGCATCTATACGAATAATGGATACAACGAGTAAAGCGGTTGATATTGAGGCAAATTCAATTGCACCCTATGCCCCAGAAAGCTATAATTTTTTTATGCCAAATTCGGAAGTTAACATTCATGTTGAATTTGATAAGGGTAGCAACAAAAATTGAAAAATTTGGATATTGTTTTAAAAGTTAGTACTAAATTTTTAGTTTTTTTAAAGGATATAGAATGATGTGATTTTGTTTTTGGAGTAATAGTATTAATTGATTAAAAATAAAATAAAATGAAGAATTCAATTAGTTTATTGATTTTCCTTTTAAGTTGTGTATTTTCTTTTGGACAAACTAAACCTGATATGGTCTGGAGCGACACGCAATATCCTTCCTACATCAAACAACTAAACTATTTTGGCGAAAGGCCAGACTGGTCTCCAGACGGTACAAAAATACTTTTTGTAGGTCGTTCATTTGGAGATGTTTATGAAATTGAAGTTAAAACGGGGAAAGTTCTCCCCTTAACCCATCATTATTACCACGGTGGATATTTAAGAGCATTATATTTAAGTAACGGAGATATTTTGCTTCTTGGTCCAGAAAAATTTGACCCTGCCAATTGGAAAGAAGCACGATTTAAAAAAATGCAACTTTGGGTACTGAGTCAAAAGTTAGATGCACCACCGGTAGCTTTAGGAGAATTTATTTGGGAAGGAGCGGCTGTTTCACGTACGCAGTTAAAAATATCTTGGGCAAAGTACCCTGATGCAAATGGGTTAAGACAATTGATGGTAGCCGATATTGATTATTCTTCTGGTAAACCAACGCTAATAAACCAAAAGGTGATTTTAGATAACAACAATGAGCAAATAAAAGGTACCACTTTAGAACCACAAAACTTTGTGCCAGGTAACGAAAATAAGCTTGTCGTTCAGGTAGGTGGAAAGTGGCAGATTCCCGGTTATAGAGGGGCAGAAGTTTTTCTACTGGATATTAAAAAAGGAGAATTGGTTAATGTTTCAAAAACACCTTTGGCCTATGATGAGCCTGAGGGTACATTTCCTGACGGAAAATATGTTTTAGTAGAATCATCCAGACATGCCGATGCAAAAATTAAAGGTTCTGGAAGTAGCATTGAACTTTATAAGTTAAAGTTGGATGAAAGCCAAACTTGGGAACGGTTTACTTATTTTAATATGGAAGGGAAGTTTAAAGCCTCCAACGGAGTAATTAGTGATGATGGAAAATTTATGGCTTTTATGGTAGCTAGAACCAACGAAGTAGCCGGTATCGGTCACGGGGTTTATGTAATGGATTTAGAGGCTTATGAAAAAGCGAAATATACTAAAAAATAAAATCATCAAACATTAACATTGTTGTCATGAAAAAATCAATACAATTCTTTCTGCTTTGTTTTTTAGTCAATGGTTTGACTTTGTTTGCGCAGCAGAAAACCTACAATCTTTATTTCGATAATAAATCACCTCAACTGAAATTTGGTATTGATGAGATAAAAATCGAACTCGAAAAGCAGGGAATTAATACACAAAGCAATTCAATAAGTAAATTTAGAAGCAATTCAAATTCATACTCTATTGTTTTCTCTTTTTCTAAAACCCAGACAAAGGACATTTGTACTGTTTTAGGTATTAAAATAGCTGAATTTACTAAGCCTCAATCCTACAGTATTCGTAAAGTGCAAACCAGCAATAAAACAACTATTGCTGTTCTTGCAATTGATGATAATGCTGCGATGTATGGTGCGCTGGATATAGCCGAGGCCATTAGACTAGGAACTTTAAACGAATTACAGAATTCCGATAAATCTCCATTTGTTGAAAATAGGGGTATTAAATTTAATATGTCGCTCGATATGCGCTCGCCCACTTACAGTGACAGGAATGATGCTAATCAGCAGAATATTCCTGAAATGTGGAGCATGGATTTTTGGAAAGAGATGTTAGACGAAATGGCTCGGGATCGCTACAATGTAATATCACTTTGGAGTCTGCATCCATTTCCTTCGATGGTGAAAGTACCCGAATTTCCTGATGTCGCACTGAATGATGTTTGGCGGAAAACTGCTCCTGACAAGGAAGATTTATCTGGAAATAAATCCAACAATATTCCACTTGTTATGACCGAAGGACACGAGATTGTAAAGAAGATTACTATCGATGAAAAAATTAAGTTTTGGCAAGATGTGATGCAATATGGGAAGGATAGAGGTGTAACATTTTATTTGTTTACATGGAATATTTTTACCCATGGAACTGATGGAAAATATGGTATTACTGATGATCAAAACAATGAAAAAACAATTGCTTATTTTCGGGCAAGCACCCGTGAAATGGTTAAGACCTACCCACTTTTAGCTGGAATTGGCATTACCGCTGGTGAACACATGCAAGATTTGAAAGGCGAATACAGCAACGAAAACTGGCTGTGGAATACTTATGGGCTTGGGGTTTCAGATGCTTTAAAAGCCGAACCAAATCGGAAATTTCGACTCACCCATCGGTTTCACCTGTCGAGCCAAAGTGAAATATTAAATGCTTGGAAGGATTTTCCAGGAGATTTTGATTTTAGTTTTAAATACCTTTATGCTCACATGTATTCTGATACAAAATCGGAATTTATTAAACCAGCCTTACAATATATTGCAGCTGGTATGAAGATGTGGTTGGAGTTACGTAATGACGATATTTATAGTTTCCGCTGGGGTGATCCTGATTTTGCTCGTGAATTTATTAATAATTTGCCTTCTGAAGATAAACTCGCAGGATTTTATATGGGTCCTGACGGATATTGCTGGGGACGTGAATTTTTAAGTACCGAACCTGAAAATCCTCGTCAGTTGGTAATGAAAAAACAATGGCTCAGTTTTATGCTTTGGGGCAGACTGAGTTTCGATCCAACCATTCCTAATACTCATTTTCAAAAAGTATTGGCTGTTCGGTTTCCCAAAGTCCCAGCCGACAAACTTTATAGGGCATCGTGCGAAGCTTCGAAAATTTTCCCGGAAATTACCAGATTTTTTTGGGGAGATATTGATGTGAAATGGTTTCCTGAAGCCTGTGTTACTCGTGGCACATTCTATACAGTTAAGGATTTTATAATGCAGGGAACTATGCCCGGAACGGATGATATTAATATTAAAATTTGGAGGGGATTGAAATTAAATGGAGAAAAAATTATTGGAAAAACACCCTTGGATGTAGCTGCATCGCTACAAAGCTATGCCAAAACCACCTTGGCATTGGTGGATGAGTTGCGTAAGATTCCATCCAACAACAAGGAACTCAGGATTACGCTTGGCGACTATGAGGCATTTGCCCATTTGGGAAATTACTATGCCGAAAAGATTCTTGGAGCTGCAAATATTGCATTGTATGATACTACAATGGTTGTCGCTCAAAAAATGGAGGCTATCAATCATCTTGAAAAGGCGCTGGATCATTGGAAAAAATATGCTACTATTTATTGTAAACAGAATTTACAACCGATTCAATATGGTCGAGCTGGTTTGGTTGATATTCCTGGAAAATTGACAAAAGAGGTTGCTAATGATATTTTGTTGGTGAAAAATTGGCAGACGGGCTCAATTACTGGTCCAGTTGTAAAGAGAAAAGAGTTGAATTTTAGACCGTAAGAATAACTCGATTTATTCCTAATCAAACAAATAACTGTTTATAGATATTGTGCAAGTTGTAAAAATTTGATATTTAAGGCTTTACATTTCAAAGCTAAGAAATGGATCGCTGATATTTGTGGGTAAATAATATTCCTACTACAAATTTGATTAATTCAAAATACTCGAATGGTTATGTAGCATTATAAAATTTGAAACTTTATAATTAAACTTTATACTGAAGAAAAATGAAATTGAAATCTATCATTCGCAAACCTGCTTTTTTAATGTTGATTATAGCTTTGCTATTTTGCGACAACATAAATAGTATGACTATTCACTTAAATGTTAAATCGTCCGCTCCTGAAGTAAATTATGCTGTCGCTAAAATAAAGGAATTGCAAGTTGCACATGATTTTAAGTTTTCAGCCAATAAACCTGATTTGACTATTAATGCAAGTATCGATTCGCTCAATCTAAAAAGTGAAGCTTATAGTATTGTTGCGAAAAATAGCAGAATAGAGATTAAAGGTGGCGATGCTGTTGGGTTGATGTATGGTTTGTTTGAAGTTAAAAATCAACTGAAAGGCGGAAAAATTAGCATTGAAAGCAAGGAGGAGTCTCCAAACCTACTGTTTAGGGCTATAAAGTTTAATCTTCCTTGGGATTCCTACCGTCGCAGCCCTGCCCTTAGTCTGCATACCGAAACCTGCCGCGACCTTAATTACTGGGGGTCTTTTTTGGATATGATGGTCGAAAACAGATTCAATAAGCTTACCCTGTGGAATTTGCACCCATTCAGTTATCTTGTAAAAACGGCGAAATATCCCGAAGCCTGTAGTCTTTCTGATTCAGAATTAGTCGAATGGCAAAAGTTTTGGAAAAGCTTATTCCGTATGGCAAAAGACAGAGGTATTGAAACCTATTTAATTAACTGGAATATTTTTGTTTCGCCTGAATTTGCCAAAGCACACAATGTATGTGATTATTGTAAAACAGGGAAATATAATGCTGTTGGTGATACTTCCGAAATCATAAAAGATTACACCCGCGAAAGTATTAAGGCAGTTATTGATACCTATCCCGATTTGGCCGGTTTAGGTATTACCTTGGGCGAAGGTATGGGTGGTATGACTGCCGAGGCACGTGAACAGTGGTTGCTCGATAGTTATATTCAAGGTATGCGCATGGCTTCACGGAAGGTAAAATTTATTCACAGGGTGCCTCTTTCTGCAGGGACTGGCAGCGGCGGAACTACTTCGGTTGCAGTTGAGAAAATGACCAGGGAAACACTGGATTCGCTCACTTGTGTGGATGGCCCAATCAATATCGAACTGAAGTTTAACTGGTCTCACTCTTTTTCAACTCCGCATTTAATTAAGGTACATGGCGGAAAACTTACCGATGCCTACTGGAATCCGTTGCCAAAAAATTATTACCTCGCTTGGATGTTGCGAAACGAAGATTTTTTCATGTTGCGCTGGGGTCAACCCGATTTTATCAGGGAACATATTAAATTGAATGTACATCCGTATGTAAATGGATATTATGTAGGCTCTGAGACTTATATTCCTGCAAAAGATTATATTACCTCTTTACCAGGAACAAGCTATCTGTATGCTTTTGAACGTCAGTGGATGTTTTATAAAGTTATTGGAAGGTTGCTTTATAATCCAACTACTCCAGATGCATTTTTTGTAAATGAATTTGAGAAGCGTTTCCCGAAAAACGGTAAAATACTTTTCGAAGCGCAATCAAAAGTGAGTAAAGTTCCGTTGGTTATAGCCTCGTGGCAAAATGCTACCTGGGATTTTACGCTCTATTCCGAAGGTATGCTTCAGTTAGAAACTGTTGGTAAGAAAAATACAATGAAACTAATTTCGTTGGAAAATATGGCAAAGAATAATCCTATGGAGCCAGCTTATTTAAGTGTTCCTGATTTTATTGCAAATGAGAAAAGTGTATCAAAAGATAAAATTTCAGCATTGCATTTGGCTGATTCTTTAGAAACTATATGTAATCAGGCACTTATACAAGTGAAAAGTATTAAAACAGATAAAAATGTTGACTTGCTCTACGAAGTTTCTGATATCAGAATTTGGGCAAACCTGGGACTTTATTTCTCGAATAAATTAAGGGCTGCGGTCGACTATAAGCGATATTCAATATCTAAAAACAAGAACGACCTTAACAAAGCAATAGAGCACTTAACAATAGCAACAGCCAATTGGCACACGTTGGTCGGAGTAGCCAATCCTGTTTATAAGCCAGTTGAACTCGTTCATTTTACGGATGGTAACTCGGAAGCCAGTAAGAAATTATTCCATTGGTCAATTGTTGAAGAGGAGGTAAAAGCTGAACTTGACTGGTTGAAAAATTTGAATAATTAGTAACTTCTGAAATAAAAAATGTAATTAGAATTTTATTATTGTACAATATATAAGTTGGGATATTTAATATTATTTCTTAGTTTTATTTTTTTTTCTTTTGACCCCCAAACCCCCAAAATGGGGCATAGCCGTCAAGCTAAGAAAAAACATATAGTTTATATGGGGGTTACTCATCATTAATAAGTAGTGCAAAAACGAGTATCAGTTCAGTATTTAGCCCACGCCGAATAGATGAACTGGCACGTAAAAGCGGATT
>JBBRHJ010000131.1:0-9735 GCA_038222885.1 Bacteroidales bacterium
GGATTCTTGGTACGGCGATGGCGAAATGTTCCACTTCGATTATTATAATAGTTTGGTTATTCACCCCATGATGTACGATGTGCTGGCAACAGTCCAACATGTATCGCCGAAATATGCTGAACTTTTCAAAATTGAATCCGATCGTTTGGTGCGTCATGCTGAGCAATTAGAACGGTTAATTTCGCCCGAAGGTACTTATCCTGCCTTTGGCCGTTCGTTGGTTTATCGTTTTGGAGCTTTTCATGCACTTTCGCAAGTAGCTTTACTTAAAAAGTTACCTGCTCACGTTTCACCTGCACAAGTTCGCTCGGCTTTGACTGCTGTTATTGCTAATCAAATATCGCAAAAAGGTACTTTCGATAAAAATGGTTTCCTGACACTCGGATTCTGCGGGCATCAAACGGAAGTTTCCGAATCTTACATTTCTACAGGAAGTTTGTATTTAAGCACTGCCGTTTTTCTTCCTTTGGGCTTACCAGTTACCGATGAATTTTGGACGAGTAAAAAAGCCGATTGGACCAATAAAAAAGCATGGTCGGGCAGTAATTTACGAATAGATAAAGCATTAAAAAATTAAAAATATGACTGAGAGTTTTTACAATCTGAATGGAAAAATAGCCTTGATTACTGGTGGCGGAAAAGGAATCGGTTTAGCAATTACCAAGCAATTTGTGGCTGCGGGTGCAAAAGTAATCATAACTGGACGCACTGAATCGACTTTGATGGCGGCTTGCAAAGAAATAGGTGGAAATGTATTCTATTTAGTACATAACATGACTGATTTCAATGCTTATGATAATCTAATTCAACAACTTAAAGCAACAACTCCAACCATAGACATTTTGATAAATAATGCTGGAATCAATCTTAAAAAATGGGCGGTAGACACTTCAGTTGAGGAATTTCAAAAGATAATTGATACCAATTTAACGGGGGTTCATGCTTTGACTTCGCAAATTCTGAAAAATTTCATGATTCCGCAACAGTCTGGATCTATTATTTTTATTGCTTCCATGGCTTCCTTGTTTGGTATTCCGCAAGTCGTTGCATATTCTTCGGCAAAGTCTGGTTTGATTGGGATGATGCGAACCTTAGCGGTAGAAGTTGGCACTTATAATATACGTGTTAACGCTATTGCTCCTGGTTGGATTGAAACCGATATGTCGGCAAAAGCCATGGCAAGTGACCCTAAACGCAAAGAGAAAATTCTAAATCGTACCCCACTCGGAACTTTTGGAAAAGTAGAAGACATTGCTGCTGCAAGCGTATTTTTAGCTTCGGATGCAGCTGCTTTTATTACTGGGGCAACTATTCCTGTTGATGGTGGAATTTCCATTGGTTTTTAAACTTATTTTTTGAAAAATAAAATACTCTTCAATACAATGAAATTAGGTTTCAATTTATATAAACACATGCTAACGCCTGAAAATTACAGGTTTGCACGCCAATGTGGAGCTACGCATGTGGTGGTTCATTTGGTAGATTATTTTAAAAAAGAAATAAAAAACACACAAACTGATGACCAACCCGTGGATGATGGTGATGGTTGGGGAATTGCCGACCGCGAAGATGACTTTTTATGGACGGTGGACTATATGAAGCAGTTGAAAGCTGAATTAAATAGTTATGGATTAGAATGGTACGCCATAGAAAATTTTAATCCAGCACATTGGCATGATATTTTGCTCGATGGGCCACAGAAAAATGAACAAATCGCATTTTTGAAACAAATTATTCGCAATATGGGCGAAGCTGGAATTCCTTGCATGGGATATAATTTTTCCATTGCGGGAGTTGCTGGACGCATCAAAGAAAGTTTTGCACGTGGCAGTGCTATTTCGGTGGGAATGAATGGAATTAACGAAAATCCGATTCCTAACGGCATGGTTTGGAACATGAATGTGGTTGGTGGCAACGAAAAATTAAAAGTGTGTAAAATATCGAGTGCTGAATTGTGGAACAGATTGCATTGGTTTTTAAGCGAAATACTCCCCGTTGCCGAAGAGTCAGGTGTAATAATGGCAGCTCATCCCGACGATCCACCTGTTCCAGTTTTGCGTGGAACGCCTCGTTTGGTGTATCAACCTCAGTTATATCAGAAATTGATTGATACTGTAAAAAGTCCAGCAAATAAGTTAGAATTTTGCTTGGGGTCGATTGCAGAAATGACCGAGGGCGATGTGTATGAAACTACTGATTTACATTCCGCTAACAACGAAATTGCCTATATTCATTTCCGCAATACAGTAGGAAAAGCACCGTACTACAAAGAAGTTTTTATCGATGAAGGCGACATGGATATGCCCAAAATCTTGAAAATTTTGAAAAAAAATAATTACCAAGGCGTCTTAGTTCCCGACCATACACCACAAATGAGTTGCGATGCACCTTGGCATGCAGGAATGGCTTATGCAATGGGCTATATCAAGGCGGCTATGCAGTTGACATAAATGTTTTTCTAAATCTAATTTTAAATCTAAATGATGTTTTTACAGTTTAAATATACTTTTATTTCAATTTTAGTTTTCGGTTTGAGTTTAAGTATTCAAGCTGCTGAAAAACTATCGGTTGGAGATATTTTTACCAATAGCATGGTTTTACAGCGTGATACCAAAGTGAAAGTTTGGGGAGAAGCACCGAATAATGCTGAAATTGTTATTCAGTTTAATAATCAGCTCAAAAAAACCAAAACCAAAGATGGAAAATGGGTGATTACTTTATCATCCATGCCCTTTGGAGGTCCTTACGAAATGGAAATTAGCTCAGGCAACGAAAAAATTAAGTTATCCGACATTTTGATAGGCGATGTGTGGTTAGCTGGTGGTCAGTCGAATATGGAATTTGCATTACGAAGAGAGATTCATGCTGCTGAAGAAATACCAACAGCCAATTATCCAAACATTCGCTACTACAAAGCTCCCCGCAAAATTTATCCAACTCAAGAAATCGACAAACAATACTGGACTGCTTGCACGCCTAAAACTGCGGGCGAAATGTCTGCCATTGCTTATTATTTTGCTCGTGACATTCAGCGCGAAATCAATATTCCCATTGGTATAATTCAAACTCCTTTTGGTGGTACTACTGCCGAAGCATGGATGAGTCGTGAATTATTAGTATCCAATCCTGATTTTAAACCTACTGTGGAACGATACGATAGTATTATAATCAATTATCGATCAAATGAATACGATTCTTTGTACGGCGATTTTCAGCAGAAAACCGTAGCTTACAACGATTCTGTAAAAAAAGGATTCAAAAAAGCAGAAAAACCCGAAGAACCCATGGGCGAGAAAAATTTCAGACGACCTTACACGCTTTATTACAATATGTTGCTGCCACTAATGCCTTACACTTTGAAAGGAATATTATTTTATCAGGGCGAATCGAATACAGCTCGTGGCTATCAATACCGCAGCATGTTTCCAGCTTTGATAAGTGAATGGCGAAAAGATTTTGCAAAAGGAAATTTGCCTTTTCTTTTCATTCAATTACCAAAATTCGACACAAAAACACGTGATTGGGCTGAACTTCGCGAAGCACAATTACTGACTTCTAAAAAAGTTAAAAATACAGGCATGGCGGTAGCTTACGACCAAGGTAATCCAAAAGATATCCATCCAACAGACAAAAGAATAGTGGCTCACCGTCTTACTCAATTGGCTTTGGGTAAAGTATATGATCGTAAGATTGTTTATCAAGGACCAGATTTGAAATCAGTGAAAACAACTAAAAAACAACTAATATTGACTTTCAACAATATCGGAAGTGGACTTGTCTGTGCCGATAAAAGTACTGAATTGAAAGGATTTAGTATTTGTGCTAAAGATGGATTATTTTATCCTGCCAAAGCAATAATTGTCAACAATACAGTTATTTTAAGTTCGGAACTTGTTCCAAATCCGAAATACGTACGTTACGCTTGGGCAAACAGCATGGATATAAATTTTTTCAATAAAGAAGGATTTCCAGCATCACCTTTCCGTACCGATAATTTTCAATTAAAATCATTCAATGTAAAATAGAATATTATGAAAACTAAACTTGCACTTTTACTATCAGGCTTCATGATAGTCATTTTACTTATTTTCAGCCAATCTGCATTTTCACAAACACTGGCTATTGAAGAAAATTTTGATTTAATTACGGGATCAACAGTTTCAGGTCAAAGCGATTGGACATTGGGAGCTGCTTCTACAAATCGTGTATTAGTTTCGGAAGCTGGATTAACTTATCCTGATTATCCGAATGCATCTGTTGGAAAAGGAGCCAATTTTGTACCGACCACTGATAGAATTCAAAAAAACTTCGAAGGTTCATTGTCAGGAATATATTATTATTCTTTTCTAATAAATACATCTGCAGCTGGAATTGGTGATTTTTTCATAGGTTTTTTTAGCAGTAGTGCTTTTAGAGGTCGTGCTTACATTAAGGCCGATGGTAATGGTTTTCAATTTGGTTTAACTAAAACTACCACTGGTCCTGTAGTTTACACAACGGGAACGCCCTATATATTCGGTATAACTTATTGCGTTGTGGTTAAATATGAATTTCTAACGGGCACTGGAACCGACGATAAAGTGAGCATGTTTATAAATCCGGATTTTAAAGCCGCCGATTTGCCAGCAACAGCTACCATCGGACCACTTACGGATGCGGGGAATGATGTGGGAGCAACTGTTTTTGCAATTCAAGGTCGTGCAAATAGTGGAAGTTTTATCCTCGATGCTATACGATTAGCTCCTAATTGGGGCTCAATTAAAGGCGAAGCGGTGGTAAATCATTTCTTGGAAGTACCAAAAAGCACTAGCTCACACATGGTATTACAACGCGAAACTCCGCTGAAATTTAACGGTTGGGGTGCAGCTGGCGATAGTGTAAAAGTTGTTTTCAACCGTGAAGGCGTTCTTTTTTCTGATTCAGTGAAAATTGCTGCAGATGGACGTTGGAAAGCTGAATTACCTTCGCAATTGGTATGCAAAACTGCTTGTACTTTGAGTTTTGAATTGCTTCATCAACCTGCAAGCAAACAAGGTTTCGACGATATATTGGTGGGTGATGTGTGGTTAGCTGGTGGACAATCAAATATGGAAAAGAAGGTAAGTCATTTGTTAGAAGCGGCTGATTATATTGCACAAGCCGATAATTATCCTATGATTCGTTCGTTCAGAGCAAGTTATTTCGATAACCTAACACCTCAAGAGCGTGTTAACGGCTCTGGTACATGGTATGTTTGCAATAGTGCAGCTGTGGGTGATAATGTTTCGGCTGTAGCCTATGTTTTTGCCCGTAACTTGCAAGCTGATCTACAAATCCCAATTGGAATTGTACAATCTTATCGCGGTGGCACAGAGTTAGAAACATGGATGAGCAATAAAAAAATTACTACCGACCCTGACTTGTGTAAAGTACAAGGTAGAATTGCCTCAATGGATCCTACCAATATGGCCAATTATCCATCCATCCATTTCAATGGACAAATAAACCCACTCATAAACATTCCGCTGAAAGGTTTTATTTTCTATCAGGGAGAAAGCAATACAAAAAGAGCCTTGGAATACCGATTTATGATGAAAAAATTGATTGAAGATTGGCGCTCATTGTGGAATATGGGAAATTTACCTTTTTATTATGTGCAGTTAGCTAATATGGGACCAACAGTGAATCAGGAATACGAAGAAGGCAACTGGCAAGATGTTCGTGAGCAACAAGCTTTATTGCTTAGCGCAGATAATGTCCCAAATCTTGGAATGGCAGTAATTATCGATACCAACGACGATCCAAATAACGTAGACGAACTAATTCGAATACATCCAAAAAATAAAAAACCAGTCGGAGATCGTTTAGCTCTGATTGCCTTAAAAAACACTTATAACAAGAATATTGTTGCTGAAAGTCCGGTGGTGAGCAGTTATCGATTTGTAAATGATTCGGCTATTATAGTATTTAAAAATATTGGTAATGGACTCAAAATTAAGATGAACGATGTTGCATTAAAAGGATTTGTACTAGCTGGCAGTGATAAGCAATTTAAAACTGCTACAGCAAGTATTCTGAACGATAGTACAATTGTTGTGAGAAGCACCCTAGTCCCGCAGCCTGTTTCGGCTCGTTATGGTTGGGCAAAAAACCCAATTTGCAATTTGTACAACAGTGCTGAATTACCTGCTTCACCTTTCCGTACTGATAGTTGGGCATCAACTGTTGCTTATGAAACCTTTGCTTCAACTTGTAATAATAGTGCAGATGCTAACTTGCTTACTATTCAACTAAATGGACGTAAATTGTCAGATTTTAACGCCAATAAGTTTACATATAGCTATGTCTCGAATGAGTTGCCACAAGTCAACGCTTATGCTAATTTTCCTTTTGCTAAAGTTGCAATTATTCAAGCCAACGAATCTAACGGTCGTAAAGCTCAAATTACAGTTACTGCTGAAAATGCAAGTACAAAAATTTATGAAGTCACCTTTTCTAAGTCTACAGCTACAAAAAAACTGAATTCCGACAATTTCAAATTCTATCAACAAGGTTCAAAATTAGTAATTGAAAACACGAACAACTTACGAGGGGAAATTCAGATTTACAATGCAGTAGGTCAATGCGTACAACAGGGAAAATTCATTGAAAATGCACAAAATGAGTACACGCTGAATGACAATGGCGTATATTTTATTCGACTGAGAACTAACAAAGAAGATGCGAATTTGAAATTTATTATGAAGTAAGAAATTCTAAGACATGTTGGGCATTCCAAATCAAACAATTAACCATCATTCTTGATGAATTTTTCTGTCGAGGTTTCAATAAAATTGAGTGAATAAATATGCCCAAACTATTTTTTTTATTTTTAACTCAATATATTTTCTTCATCTAGTACCTATGTTTTTCGTATTATTGACTAATTCATACGGACTTAGGTTCGATTCTCAATAATTTTCTTACTATTCCACAAGCTTAGGAAGTTTCCTGAGTAAAGCAGCCGCATTTACATAATTCAACTATCATTTCAAAATTGGTATTTAGTGTTGGCACCTTGAGCCACTAAATAGATTTTCCGTCAAGCGAGTCTATCCTGTTTTTACCAAAGTGCACAAAGTATGCAACCCTTTTCTGAAAGGGATAATTATTCATCCTTGTTTCACAAAAAAAATAGCTTGGATTGAGAATTTAAGCACCAATACTTATAACTTCTAATTTACAAGTGATACTATTTTGTCAAAAGTTTTTTTTAAAATTAGCACTATTTGATAGATTAGCAATAAAAAAACACAACAAATTTAATCTATAACAATCAAATAGAAAAAATACAAAAAAATAAATTGAGAGTTGAGAAATAAAGCCTTAATAGTAAAAAATTATTTGGATTAATTCTATAAGTGCTGCAAATAAGTTGGTGGATAAATTATCAAACATGGTAATAAGTGTCTATATCTGTCAATAAAAATGATGCTTGCAATGAATTGTATGGATGAAAGGCGATCCAATTATTTTTTAATTAGACCATATAAGGACGTTAAAAAAGGCTGTTGCAATAATGCAACAGCCTTTCATTAAAGAATCAATATTTTTATTCAGCGGTTTTAGGAACGATGTCGTTCACATCTAATTTTGAAGGAGTAAAGATCTGTAAAACGCCTTTTAATCCTAATGTCATCACAATATTGTAGAAGAATGCCAAGAATGCAATAAACATCAAAGTTCCTGATAAAGCAGCCAAAATCATATACAAATTAAATTCACCATTATAATAAATAGTGCGTCGAAGCATTCCGTTGAGTCCGGCCATGCCCATAAATGCACCCATACCAATACCACCCACAAGATGGAACCAGAAATGTATATTGGCTAATTTTTGGCTATAGAATTTAGCTCCATTGGTTACAATTGGGAATAAAATATAGACAGCCGAATAAAGTGTCATGGTTAATCCTACCAAAATAGCTACGTGTACGTGAGGGCCAACAATCCATTGTGTATTGTGTAAAATTCGGTTCAAACCCACATCGGCTTGCATAATACCAGCTGGAACAGCTAAAGCAAATCCTAATAAACCACCCAATAAGAATTTCAAAGGGTTTGTCATTTTTAATGGACGTGCACTCCAAAGCGTTACGAGGGTGATAAAGAACGCTAAACCTTGAGTTATTAATTCAAAAGCAGTTACCATTTCGCCCGAAAGAATTTTCAAAATACCAGGTTGAGCTTGATCTGACATTAAGTGGTGCGACCAAACTGTCCATGATACTACTAACTCTACCAACAAAGCAGCACGAGCAATATTCTGCATGAATAATTGTTTTCCAGTGATAAGCATGGCAAGTAAATACCAAGTACCAGCTACGAAAATCAACACTAAACCATCAGCAATTAAATCCAATCCCCACCAAAACCAGTTTTTATAAAGTAAAGCATCTACAGCAGAATTCTTCAGATCGTAGCCCATAAGGTGAGCCACCATATAAACCAAAATAAGAACTCCTGTAAAAAGTATGATTCCAGCATTTAAAGCCACATCCACAGTACCACGAGCCACAGCAGCTACGGGCAATGAAACTAAATGTTCTTTTTGTTTTTCTTTTTTCTTGAATAAATTACTAAAAGCATCCAAACCTAATGCCGATTTGATTAGTGCTCCTGCTGGTTGTTTTTCCCAACCAGCAGGTGTATACGTAATTGTAGCAAAAATATTAATTACAAAAAATACAGTACCAACCATGACGATGGCAATCCCAGTAATGAAGAATGCTCCACCAAGCGGATTAAATTGGGTGAAATCAGCTGGTAATGGCCAATATAAAGTGTAAAGTGGTGAATAATGAGTTAAAAATCCGGCCACCCAAAATACCATAGTTCCTACTGCGATTAAAATGTAGGTCCAATTCCCTAATTTATAACTCCACAGTGGTTTTTTCATTAAATAGGGTACTAAAAACAAAAAAGCACCAAAAACCAATGAGTATGTTGAACCAAAAATTCCTACTAAAGGGTGTGCCGTAAGAATACCAAAGTATTGGTCGGCGGGTAGGATAGAAGGATCTACTTGAAAAATACGCATAATCATTCCTTCGAACAACGCGAAAAAATAATAGACCAATGAAACGACTACAAATCGCAAAATCAATTTTTGCATGGGTGTTAAACTTTTGGGTTTAAACAATCCCTCGTTACCATTTAAAAATATATCTATGAATTTCATAATTTTATTCTTTATTTTGTTTTAAACTAATTACTTTCTATTCAATTACTTCTACTGCATTTTCAATAATCATTTGTGCTCCTTTGGGCCCTGAGTATTCAGTGGAACGGATGGAATAAACACCAGGCTTATTAAATTGCCATAAAATATCGTTTAAATGTCCAGGAACTACTTGCATTTGGAATAGCATAGAATTGTCTTGACGAAATAATCCAAAACCGTAAGTTAGATCCTTAGAATACACATTAAACATGGCCTTTTCGCCTACTTTAATGATCATTTTTTCGGCAGGCAATTGAAATTCATGATTAGCAACAGTAATGTCAAAAACTCTATCTGCCTTAATTTCAGCTCTGTTCAAGTCCATGGGTGTCCAAGGAATTGTGTTGTAAGTAATAATGTGTAAAGAAACACCCAAAACAATAAGCATGGTTACGAAAGCATAAAATAATTTGACCGGCGCTTTGTACGCATCCCCTTGTCGGGTAATTTTGTAACCAAACCACGCCATCAATGCAATGATAGCCAGTGCATAA
>JBBRHJ010000132.1:0-9695 GCA_038222885.1 Bacteroidales bacterium
CCTATCGAATTTCTGGGCATAACTATCAGTTATGGAAATCATTATCTAAGCCACCCTTGGGAATTATTGTATATTTGGCGTGGTGGTTTAGCTAGTCATGGTGGAGCTATCGGAATTTTAGTAGCCATGATTCTTTACAATAAAAATGTGTCGAAAAAAGGAATTGTTTGGATTTTTGACCGTTTATTGATAGGTGCAGCATTAACTGGGGCATCAATAAGACTTGGTAATCTGATGAACTCAGAAATTTATGGAAGTGTTACTGATCTACCTTGGGGCTTTATTTTTGTTCGTGATGGTCAAACCCTCCCAATGCACCCAACTCAAATTTACGAAATGCTTTATTGCTTAATAACCTTCGCTATCACTTGGTGGTTATATTGGAAAAAACAAGCACACAAAAAGAGGCCCGGTTTAATTTTTGCAGTATTCCTTTTAGGAGTTTTTGGAACTCGGTTTTTACTTGAATTTATCAAATTAGATCAAGAAGCTTTTGAGTCAGGTATGTTTTTGAATATGGGTCAGATATTAAGTATTCCATTAATTCTTTGGGGATTTTGGCTTATATATAAGAGTTCTAAAACCCAAATAAGTGTTGATAAGAAGAAATAGTATATTGTGATAATAAATTTATTATCAACAGAATACCTAATTATTAAACTAATATTCTAAATAAAGTGTAAGTCTCCAAAACTTCTTTCAACAGAATTTTGGGGACTTTTTCTTACCCTAATATACTCCATTTACAATGTCAAATACAAGTCAGTTTACCCATGTAAAACCATACAACGAGGAAGAAAGTAAAACAACACAACTTTCTCGTATGTTCGATACTATATCAGGTCAGTACGATAAATTTAACGATTTGATGTCTTTGGGATTGGCACGAGTTTGGCGTAAAAAAGCCTTGACGAGCCTCCAACCATACAATCCAAAACAAATTCTCGATATTGCAACTGGAACAGGAGATTTTTGCATCAAAGCCTTCGAGTATTTGAATCCAGACTTCGTAAATGGTATTGACATTTCCAATAAAATGATGGAGATTGCTAAGATAAAAGCTCAAAAATTAGGATTAGGTAATAAAACTATTTTCGAAGTGCAAGATGTATCCAATCTAAAATTTGAAAATGAAAGTTTTGACGCTGTAACTATTTCCTTTGGCATTCGGAATTTCGAGAAATTAGACGAAGCTTTATTGCAAATTCATCGGGTTTTGAAATCAGGTGGACATTTATTGATACTTGAAATGAATGAACCCCGCAATAAATTTATGTTCCAGCTTTATAAGATTTACACCCGCATTTTTGTGCGAATGACCTCCAAATACTTATCTACTGACAGCCTTGCGTATAATTATCTTACTGATTCTATGCACTATTTCGCATCTGGCAAGGAATTAATACAAATTCTCCAAAATCATAATTTCAAAACTGTTCAATACAAGAATTTCAGCTTTGGAGTTTGTAGTTTGTATCTGGTGGAAAAAATAAAGGCTGAGGCAAAGGCTGAGGCAAAGGAGAAGAAGAAAGACAATTATATGACAATTTTATGATTTTAAATTATCTAATTCAGCCCAAAATCAACTTTGATTTTGGGCTGAATTATTTTTTATATTAGAACCTGGCACCTATTCTTAAATCGATATAATGCAACCTAATACGTTCTGGTTCATTGAATTGAGGATAAGAAGTATAGCTATACTCAATTTTTGTATAATAACTCAATCTTGAATTAGTTTTGAAGTTTAAGCCGAAATCAAATTGAGTTTGATGTCCAAAAAGTGAACCCTCAGTGTCGGTAATTCGCATATTATTCAGTAGCAGTCCGTAACCAATGAATGGAATTATAGGCTTATTTCGTCCCAATTCATGTCTAACTGTCCAACCATAATTAAGCATGTGAACACTTTTGGAAACTGCATCGTCAGGCATTAAAATAGTATATCCCATTGGTACTGAAATAAATGATTTGTTTTTCGTTCCATCGAAACCACTTAATTGCCAAGCATAATCTAATAACATTCCAAATCCGTGTGTTGATTGGTTTGTGAATTTGGTTTGACTGAAAAGATTTCTGTAACCCACTTCAAAACTGTATTGCTTTGGAGCTTTTAGTAATTTGAAGTCTTGGGCATTGATACCAAAATTAAAACAGAATAGAGTAAGCGAAAGTAAAAATATATTGAGTTTCATATATTAAAATTATATATTTATTTACTATACAGTTGATAGTAAACTATTTAAAATAACATTGAGTTGTAATAAATTGGGCTTTGATTTGACAGAATTTCATAGACAAGAGCCATAAAATAAAGCGTTTCCAAGACCCCCGCAGTTTATCCCAATTTATTGATAAGGAATTTCGGGAGAAATTAACAATAATATGGAGGAGGACGAGAAAAAAGTCGAAATGAGAAGATACTTAATCTAAAGTGTACTCTCGGAACAACAAATTCCTTCTTTCGTATTTCAATATAAATTACAGTAGACCTATTCTTATTATCAACGAAAACATCCTGAAAAAACTTAAATTCTACGGTCTTATTTTGTTCAAGTTTGCTTTCAGCCTGTACATATTCGATAGTAGCAGTTGGAGCTAGTTCTTGTTGTTGCGTCGATTTAAAAAACTGCGGTCCAAAAACGCACGAGAGATACCCTAACACCATGATGATTTGGGGTATAAATGACGCAAATATTGAACTCTCGAACATTAACATAATAGTAATTTGAGCCTTTTTGGGGACTCGAACCCCAGACCTATTCATTACGAATGAATTGCTCTACCAACTGAGCTAAAAAGGCGATTTTTTTTAAAAAATGAAGTTAAGGAAGTTATTAATAGTTTGAAGTTAAAGAAGTTATAAAGCTCCTTAATTCAATATAAATTTTAAAAAACATAGCAAATATAGCAAGAAAAGTCTTTAAGTCCCCCTTGGGGGAACCAACGGTCAGCGACCGAAGGGAGATAATTAGGGGGCCGCCCTTACTTACATAAACCTCTTAAAATCCTCCATTCTAATTTTCCCTTCGTAAATAGCTTTACCAATAATTACCGCTGGGATATTTGCATCGTTTAGTTTCTCAACATCTTCGATGGAACTTACACCACCACTGGCAATTAAATACATTTCAGGTTTAGCAACCAACATTTTATTGTACAACTCAAAAGCTGGACCTTGCAACATACCGTCTTTGCTAATATCGGTACAAATTACCTTCGTTATCCCTAATTGCATATATTCTTCAACAAAAGGTAGCAAATCTATTTCAGTAGTTTCTAACCACCCTCCTACTGCGATTTTTTCATTGTTGACATCAGCCCCTAAAATTATTTTTTCAGAACCATATTTCGATATCCAAGATTTAAAGATTTCTGGATTCCGCACTGCAATGCTACCACCAGTAATCATTTGTGCACCCGATTCATAAGCAATTCGTAAATCATCATCTGATTTCAAACCACCTCCAAAATCTATAATCAAAGATGTTTGAGTAGCAATTCGTTCCAATACCTTGTGATTAACGATATGATGCGCTTTTGCACCATCTAAATCGACCAAATGCAAACGTTTAATACCTGCATCAGCAAACATTTTCGCAACTTCGAGCGGATTCTTATTGTAAACAATTTTTTGATCATAATCGCCTTGCGATAAACGAACACATTTCCCATCTATTAAATCGATGGCTGGTATTATTTCTATCATTTTATTTGTTGGAAATCTGCTTTATTATTGAAATACACTAGCAAAAGTTTGAAAATTTATTATTAAAACATCCACAACATCAATATAACTATTAATAAAGAAGGTGTCATATTAATTATACGTAATTTCTTGATTTCAAGGATATTGATACCTAAACCAATCAACATTATACCTCCAATATTTGTTAAGCCAAGAATCATTTCGGGACTTAAAAATGATCCTGCACACATTGCCAAAACAGTTAAAAGTGCCTGATAAATGAAAAGTGGAATGGCTGAAAAAACGACCCCAATTCCAAAAGCTGATGCCAAAAGAATAGCTGAAAAAAAGTCCATAAAGGACTTCGTAAACAGCAAATCTGACGAAACACCTGTACCTTCTTGGATAGTTCCCAAAATGGTGAGTGAACCTATACAAAAGAGTAAAAATGATGTAATTAAACCCTCTGAAAATTTCTCATTTCCTATTTTAAAACGTTTCTTAAAATACAAACTCATTCGTTCGGTAGCCGATTCTAAATTGAGCCATTCACCCAATAATGAACCAATCGCTAAGCTACTTACGATGATTAAAATATGATCCATCTTAACTATCATGCTGATGCCGATAGCCAAAGTAAACAACCCAATTGCTTGAAAATAAATACTTGTTATGCGAGGTGGCATACTCTTTTTTAGCAACAAGCCAATGAATCCACCTATTAAAACAGCAACTGTATTAACAATTGTTCCAATCATTTTTTAATAATTTATTAAGATTTGAACGCAAAAGTAATAAAAAATGTAGTAGTACCCACTGATACACTAAACTAATGCGCTTATTTGATTATAAATTTCGCTAAATAAACCAATACCAATAATTGCTGTTGTGCAGATAAAAAGGCTTAGTTTGAGTGCAAAATTACTTTCAAACTTCTCTATTGCTGTATCGCTTTTTGTAAGGAACATAGCTTTTACAATCAATAGATAGTAATAAAGTGAAATGATAGTATTGATAAGTGCAATAAATACCAACACATAAAAACCTTGCTGGAAAGCAGCCGAAAAGATGAAGAATTTGCTAAAAAAACCAGCAAAAGGCGGAATTCCTGCTAATGAGAAAAGTGCCAGCATCATTACCACACTCAATTTTGGATTAGTCTGATATAAACCATTATAATCTTTGAGATTCGTCTTGCCTGACATGTTTTCGATGGCCGAAACAACCCCAAACACAGCCAAATTGGAAAACATATATACTAAAATATAATATACCATAGAGCTCATTCCCAAGGAAGAGCCAGCTATAATTCCCAACAATAAGTATCCAGCCTGCGAAATTGACGAATAAGCCAATAAGCGTTTCAAATTCTGCTGACGAATGGCAAAAATATTAGCCACGGTAATACTCACTACTATCAAACCGTAAAGTATAGGTTGCCATTGATCAATCAAGTTTGCAAAAACTTTGGTAAAAATGCTAAATAGCACGAAAACAGCTGAACCTTTGGATATTACAGAAAGATATGCTGTAATATTAGTCGGTGCACCTTCGTAAACGTCGGGAGTCCAAAGGTGAAAAGGAACTAAGGAAATTTTGAAAAATAAACCTACTGAGAAAAATACAAAAGCCATCAATTGTATAGAGCTACCATTTATTAATGACTGTAAATCATCGAAATACAAAGTTCCACAAGAGCCATAAATCATCGAAATTCCAAACAAAGAAATCCCTGATGCAAATATAGACGACAAGATATATTTTGCACCTGCTTCGGCCGATTTGTGATTGTATTTATTGAAAGCGACCAAAGTTGCCATAGGAATTGAAGCAGTTTCGATACCAATGAAAAACAACAAGAAGTGACCAGCCGACATCATAAAATACATACCCAACAAGGTCGATAATGTCAAAAAGTAGAATTCGCCTCGCCTAATAATGCTTTCTTCGCCATTTAACCAATTATGTGCTTGCAAAAACACAATTATCGTCCCAATATTCAATATTGTTTTCATATAAGTTTGCATCGGAAAGTAGCGATACATACCGCCAGCCACTTCGAATGCTTCTCGAGGAACACAATTGAATATTGTATGGATTATTAATAATACAATCGCAATAGGTTGAAAATATTTTAAGGCCTTTTCGCTTGCAAATACATCGTAAAAAAGTAAAATTACGATTACTGCCAAGAGCGAAAATTCATCGTGTAACTTTAAAAAACTAGAATAATCCATATAAATTTATCTTAACAAATTATTGACAACAGGAGTTACACTTTCATGTATCATATTCGAGATCCAAAATGGAGCAGAACCTAAGGCCACTATGGCAATGATAAGTGTGACTACTGAAATTCGCTCCCACCAAGTAGCATCGGTTAAATGAGTATGGTGTTCGTCTATGATTTTTCCAAAAAGAATCTTCCCCACAACTCTTAAAATATAGACAGCCGTAATTACAATGGAAGATGCTGCTATAATAGTCAGTACTCGGTGGAAAGTGTCAGTTTCTTGGAAAGAACCAACAAAAATGGTCATTTCGGCTATAAATCCGCTTAAACCAGGTAAGCCTAAGGAAGCCAAACCAGCGATAACGTAACTTACTCCAAGAAAAGGAAGTACTTTCATTAAACCGCCCATTTCGGTAATTAATCGAGTGTGAGTACGACCGTAAATCATACCTATAAGTGCAAAAAACAAAGCGGTCATCAAACCATGAGAAAGCATTTGTAATACTGCACCAGTCATGGCTGTTTCGTTCATCATCAGTATCGCAAATAATACCAATCCGCAATGACTAACCGATGAATAGGCATTGATATACTTTAAATCCGTTTGAACAACTGCTGAGAAAGCACCGTAAACAACACTAATTCCCGTTAGAATGAGAAAAATCCAAGCCATTTCGTGGGCGGCTTCGGGCAATAAATACATGGCAACACGGAATGCACCATAACCACCCAATTTCATTAAAACCCCTGCATGAAGCATCGAAACTGCTGTAGGTGCAGAGGCATGACCATCGGGCGACCAAGTATGAAATGGAAACAAAGCACCTAACACACCAAAACCCATAAAAGTAAGTGGGAACAAATAATATTGAGCCGAAATCGGGATTGTTTTTTGGGCAATGTCCAATATATTTAAACTTTCAGCACCTGAAAAATAATAAATTCCTAAAATCCCAACCAATAATAAAGCGGATCCGCCCATCAACATAAGCGTAAGTTTCATGGCTGCATATTCTTTGCGTCCACTACCCCAGACTCCGATGAGTAAATACATAGGAATCAGTGCAATTTCGTAATACATGAACATGGTAAACAAATCGATGGAGATGAAAAAACCATACACACCAATTGATAATAAGCTGTACCAGAGGAAAAATTCTTTTGGGAGAGGGTCAATTTTCCAAGATGCAAAAACGCCCGTAAATACAATGATGGAAGATAAAATCAGCATGGCCACCGAAATTCCATCAACTCCTACCGAATAATGAATATTGAAAGCTGCATACCAAACTGTATCTGCCCTGAAAAGCATAATATCAGTCGCTCCCAAGGCTCGTTCGTGCAAATATAGATAAGTCAATATTCCCGAAAGCAACATTAAAAGAGTTGCGCCAGTGGCAGTAATGATTTGTATTTGCTTGCGATTGTTTGCAAAAAACAAGGCAATCATCATCAAAAAAGGAATAAGAACAAAAATAGATAGAAAGTTCATATTATCTCAAAATAAGAAGCCCCCTAAATCCCGACCTCACCCCAACCCTCTCCACGTGGAGAGGGAGTAAGAGGGGGGACTTGAAGACATATTCTACATTTATAATTCAATTAAAATCATTAAATAAATTGATATTTTTTATATAAATACCACCAATCCAGCAATAATAAGTGCTCCCAGTAAAATGACGAATGCATATTGCTGCACATCACCACTCTGAAAACCTTTAATTTTTCTCGAAATCCACTGTGTAGTTTGGGCAGTTCCATTCATAAAAGCATCAATAATATTGCGGTCGAACCAAGCTATTGGTTTGGATATATTGTTGAAAACTATCTTTTTAGTTATAAACAAATAAACTTCATCGATATAAAACCGATTAGTAGCAGCATGGTGTAAACCTGAAAATGCGATTTTCATTTTAGAAGGTATTGCACTTTCTTTCCGATACATAATGGTTGCCAAAATAATGGCAATCAGACCGATAGAAACACTGGTCAGTGCTACTGCCGTATCTAAATGTATATCATAGTTTAAACCATCACTGGTTACAAAGTTCCCAAAAGGAATAAAACCGGCAAAAACTGTAACCAAAGCCAAAATAATAAGTGGCAATTTCATGGCAAAAGGCGATTCGTGAGGTGTGTGCTCATGTTTACGTTCCTTGCCCCAAAAAATACCATAATAAAGACGGAACATATAAAAGGCTGTTAATCCGGCAGTAAAGCTCATGAAAAAGCCAAAAAACGGACTGAATTCGAAGGTTGCAGTTAATATCTCGTCCTTGCTGAAAAAGCCTGAAAATGGAGGAATACCGGCAATAGCCAAACAAGCTATCAAAAATGTGATATGTGTAATCGGCATATATTTACGAAGTCCACCCATTTTGCTCATTTCATTGCTGTGTACTGCATGAATGATTGAGCCCGCACCCAAGAACAACAAAGCTTTGAACATGGCATGCGTAAATAAGTGAAACATGGAAGCCATATAACCCAAACCATGATGACCGCCCATGCCTGAAACTCCCAGACCAACCATCATAAATCCAATTTGTGAAATAGTGGAAAATGCCAACACACGTTTAATATCGGTCTGAACACAAGCAATAATTGCCGCGAATAAAGAAGTAAATGCACCAATATAAGCGATGCCGTGTAATACTTCGGGTGCATATAAATAATAAACTGGAAAAAGACGAGCCACTAAATAAACACCAGCAACCACCATCGTAGCTGCGTGTATCAAAGCAGAAACGGGAGTCGGGCCTTCCATGGCATCGGGTAACCAAATTTGGAGAGGGAACATGGCCGACTTACCTGCACCGCCGATAAAAATCAGTGCCATAGCCCAACTCATCACCGAAAAGCCCATAAAAGTTACGCTAGTAGTACCAGCAAAAACAGTTTCATCGCCAGAACAAAGCAATCCGAAATCGAAAGTCTTGGTATAAAATGACAGTATCAAAATTCCAATTAAAAACCCTAAATCGGCAAAACGAGTTACAATAAAAGCCTTTTTGGAGGCAGCCACTGCTTCTGGTTTTGTATAGTAAAAGCCTATCAACAAATAGGAGGAAACTCCGACCAATTCCCAAAAAATATACATTTGGAATAAATTAGTAGCCAGAACCAATCCCAACATCGAAAAGCTAAACAAGGACAGAAAAGCATAATATCGCTCAAATCCCTTCTCGCCCTTCATATAGCTTAAACTGTAAATATGCACCATCAGCGAAACGGTGGAAATCACAACCAACATCATCACTGAAATTGGATCGAGGAGAATGCCTAAGTCGATATGCAAATGTTCGCTAAAACGCAGCCATTCAAAGTTGAAAGGAATAATTTTAGCATAAGCACCACTAAAATTAGCTGTGCTGAAATACTTCCAAGCAGTGAAATAGGACAATAAAGTAACTATTGATAGCACAGTAGTCCCGATAGCACCAGCAGTTTTGGGTTTCCATTTGGAGTCGACTAATCCCAAAACGACGAAGCTCAATAATGGTAATATTAATATAAGTAGGGTATATTGCATTTTAATAAAATTTTTTATTCAGTTTATATTGCTGAATATCATTGTATTTCAATATTTTCAGTATCATCTTCTCTCAACAAATTCAAACTATCCACTTCCACATTATTCAAGTTTCGATAAATATTGATAACGATGGCGATGGCAACAGCTGTTTCGCAAGCCGAAATGGCAATGGTAAATAAGGCAAAAAAGAAACCTTCCATTTGACCTGGATACAAATATCGGTTGAACGACACAAAATT
>JBBRHJ010000133.1:0-9694 GCA_038222885.1 Bacteroidales bacterium
TTGGGCATGTTGTTTTATCGGTTTATTTCCGAAAACCTCACTGTTTATCTCAACAAAGAAGAACAGCGTACAGGCGACAAGAATTTCGATTACGCTAAAATTTCCGATAAAGATGCCGAGTTTGGTAGAGCCGACACGGTGAAAGAAAAAGGCTTTTATATTCTTCCTTCCGAGTTGTTTCCAAATGTATGTGCTAAAGCTAAAAACGATGCCAATCTCAATGAAACCCTGAGCAGTGTTTTTAAGAATATCGAAAATTCTGCCAAAGGCACTGAAAGCGAATCCGATCTCAAAGGATTGTTCGACGATATTGATGTAAACAGCAACAAGCTGGGCGCAACCGTTCAGAAGCGAAACGAACTATTGGTCAAAATTATTGAGGCTATCGGTGCATTACAGTTGGGCGATTATCAGGACAATACCAACGACCTTTTTGGCGATGCTTACGAGTTCTTAATGACTATGTACGCCAGTAATGCAGGGAAATCGGGAGGTGAATTTTTTACCCCGCAAGAAGTTTCTGAGTTACTTGCCAACATTACCGTTGTGGGTAAAAAGCAAGTAAATAAAGTCTATGACCCTTGTTGTGGTTCGGGTTCTTTGTTGTTAAAATTTGCCAAAGTGCTGGGCAAAGAAAATGTACGTCAGGGTTTTTTCGGACAAGAGGTAAATATTACCACCTTCAATCTCTGCCGTATCAATATGTTTTTGCACGACATTAATTACGAGAAATTTAATATCGCCCACGGCGACACGCTTACCGAACCCAAACATTGGGACGATGAGCCTTTCGACTGTATTGTTTCCAATCCTCCCTATTCCATTAAATGGGAAGGCGATGCCAACCCACTTTTGATTAACGACCCTCGTTTTTCTCCTGCTGGCGTGTTAGCCCCAAAGAGCAAAGCCGACCTTGCATTTACATTGCACATGCTCGCGTGGCTCTCTACTTCTGGCACGGCTGTCATTGTAGAATTTCCGGGTGTACTGTATCGCAGCGGTGCAGAGCAGAAAATCCGCAAATACCTGATTGACAATAATTATATTGATACAGTTATTCAACTCCCACCCGATTTATTCTTTGGTACACCCATTGCCACCTGTATTATTGTACTTAAAAAGAGCAAAAAAGACAATGCAGTATTGTTTATTGATGCTTCTGCCGAATTTGTTCGTGGTGGCAACAAAAATAAACTTAGCGATACAAACAGAGAAAAGATATTGGCTGCCTTTATCGAACGTAAAGACGATGTTCACTTTGCAAAGTTTGTACTTAATAGCGACATTGCCGAAAACGACTACAACATTTCCGTAAGCAGCTTTGTGGAGCAGGAAAACACAACCGAGGAAGTGGATATTCTAAAACTCAATGCTCAGATTGCTGAAATTGTGATTAAACAAAACCACTTGCGTACTGCCATTGACGAGATTGTGGCTGATTTAGAAGGAGGCAATCTATGAGTAACATAGAAGAATTAATTGAACAGTTTTGCCCTAATGGGGTAGAGTTTCGGGAATTGGGAGAGTTTCTGAATTATGAACAACCAACAAAATATATTGTAAAATCAACGCAATACAATAAGATCCATAACACCCCTGTTCTAACTGCTGGTCAAACATTTATTCTTGGTTATACTGACGAAACAGGTGGTATATATAAAGCAAGTAAATTTAAACCAGTTATTATTTTTGATGACTTTACAACTTCTTTTCATTGGGTTGATTTTGATTTTAAGGTCAAATCTTCAGCAATGAAAATTCTAACACCAAAAATTAATTCTGGTATTGATTTTCGTTTTGTGTATTATGCGATGAAGTGTATTGCATATAAACCACAAGACCACGCTCGTCAGTGGATTTCTCAATATTCAACATTTTCAATTCCTTTTCCCACTCTCTCTATTCAACAAGAAATAGTGTTAATTCTCGATAACTTTAATCAGCTCCAGGCGGAGCTCCAGGCGGAGCTCCAGGCGCGTGCGCGCCAATACAAATATTATCGAAATGAATTATTTAATTTTGATGGCAAAAATGTAGAGAGAAAAACAATGGGGGAAGCTGGTGTATTTATCAGAGGAAAAAGATTTGTCAAAGACGATATTGTCAGTGAAGGCTTTCCTTGCATTCATTATGGTGAATTGTACACTCATTACAATATATGGGCAAAAGAGTCCAAGTCATTTTTAGAACCTGCTTTAGCAGCAAGACTAAGAGTTGCAAATAAAGGCGATGTTGTCATAGTTGCAGCAGGCGAAACTATTGAAGATATTGGAAATGGCGTAGCATGGTTGGGAGAATCAGATGTTGTAATTCACGATGCTTGTTTTGCTTTTAAACATAACTTAAACCCCAAATATGTTTCGTATTATTTGCAAACAGACCTTTTTCGATCTCAAATTAAAAGGAATATATCTTCCGGTAAAATTTCCGCTATAAATGCCGCTGGTCTCAGTAAAGCAATAATCCCAATTCCGCCCCTTGCTGAACAAGAACGCATTGTAGCGATATTGGATAAGTTTGATAAACTGGTAAATGACATTTCAATGGGCTTACCAGCCGAAATTAAAGCAAGGCAGAAACAATATGAATATTACAGAGGAAAATTATTGGATTTTAAAAGTATAAATAATGGATAAATACTCCCTTGTTGCCGAGAACCCCGAAAGTACGGTAGTAGCCGAATATCAGCCACTATACCGTAAGGAAACTACATATCAGAGTGAAGCTGATCTCGAAAAAGCTTTTATTGAGCAGCTTAAAACACAGGCTTATGACTTTTTACCAATCACTTCGGAAGACGAATTGATTGCCAACTTGCGCCTACAATTAGAAGCACTGAATAGCTATAGGTTTACCAATACAGAATGGGAGCAATTTTTCAAAAACAAAATTGCCAATCAAAACAACAGCATTGAGGAAAAAACAACCATTATTCAGGAAGACCATATTCAACTACTTACACGTGAAGATGGCACTGTAAAAAATATCTACCTAATTGATAAAGCAAATATACATAACAATCGTTTGCAGGTTGTTAATCAATATGCTGTGGATAGCGGGCAAAGGTCAAATCGCTACGATGTTACTTTATTGGTAAACGGCTTACCATTGGTACATATTGAGCTTAAAAAACGGGGCGTTGACATTAAAGAAGCATTTAATCAGATTAACCGCTACAACCGAGAATCGTTTTGGGCTGGTTGCGGTCTGTTTGAGTATGTGCAACTATTTGTAATTTCAAACGGCACTTACACCAAATACTACAGCAATACCACCCGCTTTACACATATTAGGGAGCTGGGCGATGGAGCAGTAAAAAAAGGCAAACGCACCAGTAATAGTTTCGAATTTACTTCGTGGTGGGCTGATGCCAACAACCGCCCAATTATCGACTTGATGGATTTTGGACGCACATTTTTTGCCAAACATACCCTGCTCAATCTGCTTACAAAATATTGCGTTTTCACTTCCGACAAATTGTTGTTGGCAATGCGCCCCTACCAGATTGTGGCTACCGAACGAATTTTAAATAGAATTAATATTTCCAATAATTACAAGTCGTATGGAACTATTGAGGGTGGTGGCTATATTTGGCACACTACCGGAAGTGGCAAAACACTCACTTCGTTTAAAACAGCTCAATTAGCAAGCAAATTGTCCTTTGTGGATAAAGTGTTGTTTGTGGTCGATAGAAAAGACCTCGACTATCAAACCATGAAGGAATACGACAAGTTTGAAAAGGGAGCTGCAAACAGCAATACAAACACAGCAATTCTCAAAAAACAACTTGAAAACCCCAATGCACGAATTATCATTACCACTATTCAGAAACTTTCGGTACTGATTAAGAAACAAAGGAATCATTCAACTTTTGGGCAACATGTTGTAATCATTTTTGATGAATGTCACCGTTCACAGTTTGGCGATATGCATACGGCAATTACTAAAGCGTTCAAAAAATACAACCTTTTTGGCTTTACGGGCACACCCATTTTCGCTAAAAATTCAAGCAGTAACAGCCGTGCCGACTTGAAAACAACTGCACAGGCATTTGGTGATAAGTTACATACCTACACTATTGTTGATGCCATTACCGATAAAAATGTATTGCCGTTCCGTATTGATTATATCAGTACCATGAAAGAGGAAGAAAATATCTCCGATTCAAAGGTGTGGGATATTGACAGGGAAAAGGCATTGGCTTCTCCGAAACGTATCACGAATATCGTGAATTATATTCGGGAGCATTTCGACCAAAAAACCAAACGCAACAGCTTTTATCAATTGAAAGACCGTCGGTTAGCGGGTTTCAATTCTATTTTTGCAGTAACTTCAATCGAAGTTGCTAAGAAATACTATACCGAGTTCCAAAAACAAATGGCTGGTTTACCCAGTGATAAACAGCTCAAAATTGCGACTATTTTTAGTTATGGAGCAAATGAAGCAGAACCGGAAATTGAAGGAATTATTGATGATGAAAATTCAGAAGATACCAGCAAATTAGATCAAACTTCACGCGACTTTCTGGAAGCTGCTATACAAGACTATAACAAACTATTCAAAACCAATTACGATACTTCAAGCGATAAATTTCAAAACTACTATAAAGATGTATCGCAAAGGGTAAAAGACCGAGAAATTGACTTGCTAATTGTGGTCAATATGTTTCTGACTGGCTTTGATGCAACAACCATGAACACGCTTTGGGTTGATAAAAACCTGCGTTTACACGGATTGTTACAGGCTTATTCACGCACAAACCGCATTCTCAACTCTATCAAAACCTTTGGGAATATCATTTGTTTCCGTAACCTTGAAAAAGCAACCAATGAAAGCATTGCACTTTTTGGAGATAAAGAAGCCGGTGGAGTTGTATTGCTGAAAACCTACAATGAATATTACAACGGCTACAAAAAGGGAGATAAAGATATTCGGGGATATGTTGACTTGGTAAATGATTTACAGGAGAACTATCAGGTTGGAGAGCCAATTATTGGCGAACAAGCCCAAAAAGATTTTATCAAGTTATATGGTGCAATTTTGAAGGTAAAAAACATTCTTACCACTTTCGATGAGTTTGCAGGTAATGAACTATTGACCGAGCGCGATGTGCAAGATTACCACAGCATGTATATCAACCTTTACAACGATTTCCGTGGCAAAAATAAGGGCGACAACGAAAACATAAACGATGATATCGTTTTTGAAATGGAGTTGATTAAACAAGTGGAAATCAACATTGATTATATTTTACTATTGATCCGCAAATACCACGACAGTCACTTGACTGACAAAGAAATTGTTATAAGTATCGCAAAAGCAATTGATTCAAGTGTCGAACTTCGCAACAAAAAAGAACTGATTGAAAAATTCATTGATTCGTTGACACCCGAAACAAATGTAGATGACGATTGGCACTCTTTTGTTGACACAAAAAAAATAGAGGAATTAGACAGCATTATTACAGAAGAAAATCTGGATAAGGACGAAACTTACAAATTCATAAACAACGCCTTCCGTGATGGCTTTGTACAATCTACCGGCACGTCAATAGCAAAAGTATTACCACCAGTTTCACGCTTTACTGCCACCGGCGACCGTACAAAAAAACGGGATACAGTACTCGAAAAGCTCAGTGCATTCTTTAGTAAATTCTGGGATATATCGGGTGGAAAGTTTTTAAAAGAAAATTGATACACGTTATGGTGAAGTAATGAGATAAACAGTATGGGTAATCTCTGGAAACAACAAGGCATACCGCATAAAGGTTGGACATTAGAAAATGTATACGATGTGCGGGAAGATGGTCAGTCGGAAGACGAAACCTCATATGAAAGATGTATGATGTGCAATCACGAAAAAATTAGATATGTACATGTTGTTTCTCACCCTGATTATGGCGAAGAATTATCAGTGGGTTGTAATTGTGCCGAAAAACTTACTGGTGATTATGAAAACCCACAGCGAAGGGAAAAAGAATTAAGAAACAAAACAAACCGGCGAACCAATTTTCTCAAACGAAATTGGAGAATTAGTGCTAAAGGAAATGAATACATAAATGTTGACAATCACAATATTCTTATAAAAGAAGATAGTGTGACACACAAATTCACTGTCAAGATTGATGATACATGGGGAAAAAAGCACTTCGACACTTCGGAACTTGCAAAAACAGCAGCGTTCAATGGTATCGAGTATTTTAAGGAAAAAGGGGAATGGTGAGTAATCTATCAAGTAAATTGATTCAATTCAATAGTAAATTTATAACCTTATACCAAAATGGTAAAAGTGTCCAATAGGAATTTAAATTAAAATAAATAATAAAAGATAACAAACAATGACTATATCAGATTTATTGACCTTAATAGGCATATTGTTGGCAATTATTGCTTTTGTATCAGAAAGAACACGTGAGTATATTTTTCTTAAAATGTCAAAAACAACGCTTTGGCTTATACTTTTATCATTTTTGTATATTCATTTTTTACTGTTTTATTCGTGGTGGAGTGAGAGATTTGTATTTCTACAAGAGTTTGATTTTGAAGATTTCCCTTTGAGTTCTACTTGGGCTTACATTATATCCATTGGTACCCTTTTCTTTTTTAGTTGGAAAATCTTTTGGGGAAATTTTCCACTTTCTAGAAAAAACAAATTACTCAAGTATTACAAAAAACTACTTTTAAAAAACGATATTCCTTTTTTGGCTGAATTAGTCGAAAAATATCATTTAGTAGAGGTAATTGCATACCTAAAAAAGAGAAAAACAATAAAAATCAAAGAAGATACATTGCCGAACTTGTATAGTCAAGAATATGATAAACAATATAATAAAATCATAAAAGGTAGAAAGCTAATTTATGGTAGTGTTGTTTATGGTAATATTATTTTGAATGAAACATTTTTGGATAGTGTAGCAAATATTAACCCTTATATTTTTGCGAAAGTTATTCAACAATTAAATGACATTGAATTGAAAGATGATGATTTTGTAAATAGATACTTGAAATTATTGATGATAAACAAGAATGGTAATTTTTTCCGTGAAATCAGAAATAATCAAAATCTAAATAATTATGATGCATATCGGATAGAAGAAGAACGACCTATTTTATACGCTTTATTTAATGATGTTACCGTGTGTTCTATTAATCAAGCGTGGAGGGGCGTTGGTGAACCTGCTATTTTTGAAATGCAAGAAGAAGCGAAAAAAGAATATAGTCCTTTGAGGGAATCTGATAGAGAGCAAGACAGCGATACCATTTGGACATTCAGGATTACAATAGCAATTTGGTATTTCGATATAATGATTCGTCAATCTATTGTGCAAAAGGTTAATGACCATATGTGGATGTTTTATTACTATCATTTTGTCAAATCCATTATAACGAATATGGAAAATTTACCATTTCCAGATTCTGAAATGAATAGGAAATCGAGAAATTTTGATTTGATAGAAATGATCTTTACGAAAATGATGGATTGGAAAGATGTCATTGTTAAATCAAAAAATGATGGGCTAATAAAATCTGTATATGATTGCATGGGGCAATGTGTTTACGAATTGGCAATAACAGATAAATTGAGTGATGACGATAAAAATTATCTTATTGATTGGGTTTGGGAAGATTTAATTAAAACTTCTGCACCCGCTGCTATTGGAGAATCAACTGATAATGAAACAACTCAAAAAGTTATTGAAGTTGGTTTTGAAATGTTCAAAAAGCCTACTATTCTTTTTTCTCCAAAATCAGAATACATTTCAGATATTAATAGAGAAAGGAATAATAAATTTTTGTCCGCTTTGCAAATACTCTGGGATAAAAGAGATAAAGCAGGATTAACTGATTACAATGATAGAGTTGTCCTTTTCAAATCAAATGTTATAGATAAACTTCTTCCAGAAAAAAAATAAAAAATATGCCCGAAAATCAAAACCAAGAATATAAATCCGTTTTGAAAGAAGAGTTTTGTGTATTAGTGGATAATAATCAACAAAATATAAGATAACAAAATGAACAACAGCGAAATCCTTATCTACCAAAATTCCGAAGGCAGCATTAAAATTGATGTTTGTTTGGAGGAAGGTTGTTCGGAAATTCCGAACAACCACTCAGCACGGTGCTATTATAGGAAAATTAGTAGAATGTGTGATAAAATAAGAAAATGTGGTATGTCGGATTTTCCGACATACCACTCACTATTACAAAACAATTAATCTTATGTCCGAAACTCAAAATATAGAATACAAATCCGTTTGGAAAGACGAATATCTTAAATGGATATGCGGATTTGCCAATGCGCAGGGTGGCACGCTCTACATTGGTAAAGATGATAACGGCAATGTGGTAGGGGTGAAGAATGCCAAAAAACTGTTGGAGGAATTACCGAACAAAATAACTACCATTTTAGGAATCGTTGCACCTGTAAATTTGTACCAAACCGATCAAGGAGAATATATAGAAATCATTGTTGATTCACACCCAAATCCGGTTAACTACAAAGGAGAGTATCATTTCCGTAGTGGTTCTACCAAGCAAGAATTGAAAGGTGCTGCATTAGATAAGTTTCTATTGCATAAATACGGCAAAAAATGGGATGGTGTTACAGTTCCAAGTGTTCAAATTTCAGAGTTAAAACAAAAGTCCTTTGAATTTTTCAAGAAAAAAGGAATTGAAGCAAAACGCCTTGATGAAAAGTCTCTGAAAGAATCTCCGGAGCAGTTACTCAATAACCTAAATCTAATTGACAACGGCAATTTGAAGCGGGCAGCATTGTTGCTTTTCCACCCCGATCCTGAAAAATTTGTTACAGGTGCATATATCAAGATTGGGTTCTTTAGGACGGAAAGCGATTTGCTGTTTCAGGACACCATACACGGAAACTTATTTGAGCAAGTCGAAAAAACAATAGAATTACTTTTCACCAAGTACATACGGGCAATGATAAGCTACGAAGGAATTTCTCGTATCGAAACATACGAATATCCCATAGGGGCTTTGCGTGAAGCACTTTTAAATGCCGTTGCACACAAAGATTATGCAGGTTGTACGCCTATTCAGATTAAGGTCTATGCCGATAGAATAAGAATTTGGAATGAGGGACAACTCCCTGAAAATTGGACGGTCGATAAGCTTTTGCACGAACATTCTTCACGTCCGTATAACCCTGATATTGCTAACGCATTTTTCCGTAGCGGTTATGTGGAATCGTGGGGACGTGGTATTGAAATAATGACCGACCAATGTTCGATGGCAAAATTGCCTCCACCAATAATCACAAATGACGGTAGTGATTTTTTGATTGTTTTCCGAAAAGATATTTACAATGCAGTAGATTTGCACTCGTTAGGTTTGAGCGATAGACAGATTAAAGCAGTACTGTATGTGAAAGAACACGGACGGATTACTAATGGAGAATACCAAAAGATTAATGATTGCTCTCGTAATACGGCAAGTTCTGAATTAAAAGAGATTGAAAACAACCATAATTTGCTGATTAATAAGGGTTATGGTGCAGGCAGTTTCTATGAGCTAATTGCACAATAATTGCACAAATTGCACTGTGATTGCACAATAATTGCACAAATAGAGCGAATTACTATTTACTGTAATGATTTGGGGATATTGGGGATTAAGAGGAAAAAGGAGATACGAAGGATATCCAATTTCCTACATTTCCCCAGTTTCCGCAAAAT
>JBBRHJ010000134.1:0-9678 GCA_038222885.1 Bacteroidales bacterium
GTTTAAAAAAACTGACCTGACACCGGGAGAGGGAAAGCCATGTTCACCCATATGACTGTCGGCGCGAACGACATCGAGGCGTCGCGCCAATTCTATGATGCGGCGCTGGGCGCGCTGGCTAAGATTAGTGAAACTGCCAAACGACTTTTTGCAATTTACGTGATTCTCACTGTTTTGGAAACAGTGCTATTGAAAATCGCTGGAATGACTTTGTTCGATTCCGTTTGTCATTCTTTTGGAACTATTGCCACAGGTGGTTTCTCCACTAAACAAGCCAGTATCGGCCATTACAACTCGCCTTTTATTGAATATATCACAATATTTTTCATGATATTTTCTGGGGTTAATTTTGCGATGTATTATTTTCTTATCAAACTGAAATTTCAAAAAGTAACAAAGAACGAAGAATTAAAAACCTATCTTTCTATAATTGTTGTATTCGCCATCATTTTAATGTTTGCCCAAGTTGATTGGAGCCGAACATTCTCTTGGACAGAATTTGAAGCTTATTTCAGAAATGGTTTGTTTGTAACAGCCGCCACGATTACAACAACAGGTTTTGTTACAGTCGATTACACGATTTGGCCTACGTTTACATGGAGTCTGGTTCTCGTATTGATGTTAATAGGTTCATCTGCTGGGTCAACGGCCGGTGGAATGAAAGTAGTACGGGTTTTACTGGTTTTCAAATACAGCTATTATGAGTTCAAACAAATTATTCACCCAAATGCAATTTTTCCCGTTCGATTAAATGGACACGTACTTCCCGAAAATGTGATTGCACGTGTACTGGCATTTGCATTGCTATACATGATTATTATTGTAATAGGTTCTACCATTCTGAGCGTAACTGGCATAGGATTCATAGAATCGTTAAGTGGCATGATTACCTGTCTGAGTGATGTAGGACCAGGATTGGGATCTATCGGACCAGTTAATAATTTTTCACACATACCCGATGTTTCTAAATGGTTTCTATCAGCTGTAATGCTTATCGGACGGTTAGAAATTTTTACGGTTCTACTTATCTTCTCACCTATTTTTTGGAGAAAATAATCAACAAATGATGTGTTTTTACATTAATTGATGTACTTTTGCACACTTTTTAGTAAATACAAAAATCTCTACTGATATTTTAGTATTACTTTGAAGACAATAGCCTTACAATCAAGTTCGTTGTTGCCACTTTCGTTTATGATAAACCCAAGGACACAACCCTCCTATTTTTAACAAAATTTTATTTTAAACAGAATGAACAAGGAGTTTAATCTTCGGTTGGTGCTACGTGTGATGGGTAGTTTATTACTTGTGGAGAGTGGAATCTTATTATTTACCTGCATTATTCCCTTAATTTATGGCGAAAACGATGTCTGGTATTTCTTATCATCAGCTCTTATAAGTTTAGGATTTGCACTAACAGCACTCTTTTTAGGACGCCATCCTTCCACAGTCATTGGCAAGCGTGAAGGTTCGGTAATCGTGACTTTTACTTGGATAATATTCTCACTCATAGGCTTATTACCATTCTGGCTTAGCGGAAGTATCCCCAGTTTCACCGATGCATTTTTTGAAACAATGTCAGGGTTTACTACTACTGGAGCATCCATCTTGAATAATATCGAGGAACTTTCACACGGCATGTTGTTTTGGCGCAGTCTGACTCATTGGGTGGGCGGATTAGGAATCATTGTAATCTCCTTGGCAATTTTACCGTTGTTCAGTACGAGCGGCACACAGCTTTTTGCAGCAGAAACTACCGGACCTACCAAGGACAAAATACATCCAAAGATAAATGAAACTGCTAAACGTTTATTTCTGATATACGTAATACTGACCTTGGCGGAAACAATTTTACTTCTTTCTGGTGGCATGAGTTTGTTCGATGCCATCAATCATTCCTTTGCAACTATTGCTACTGGAGGTTTTTCAACTAAACAAAGCAGTATAGCTTATTGGAATTCACCTTATATTCAGTATATTATCACTTTGTTTATGATATTATCGGGTATCAATTTTAGTCTATATTATTTCGGATTCAAGCACAAATTAAAGAAAGTAAAGGAGAACGAAGAGCTTCGATATTTTCTAATCACTCTTTTTGGGTTTGCCATTATTATTGCATTTTCGTTAATCGATTTCGGGAAAGTCAACAGTTTCTCAACCCTCGAACAGGCATGGCGTGATGCTATTTTTACGGTTACTTCCCTGATGACCACTACAGGTTTTTCAACCGCTAATTACATGGACTGGAAACCTTTAACTTGGGTAATTTTGCTCATCGTGATGATGACAGGTGCTTCGGCAGGTTCGACCAGTGGGGGTATCAAGATGATACGAATAGTGATTTCGGGCAAGGCCTGTTATTACGAATTCAAAAGATTAATTCACCCAAATGCTGTAATTCCAGTTCGTTACAATGGTAATTTGGTGCGTGAAGATATACTTACTCGCGTTTTGGCTTTCGTATTGTTGTATATTGTTGTGGCTGCTTTCGGAATATTGGTACTTGCAATGTCGGGTATGGGTTTTTTGGAGTCAGTGGGCGGAATGATAACTTGCTTGGGCGGTGTAGGTCCTGGACTTGGATTAGTGGGACCAGCTGGAAACTTTCACGATATACCCGAATTCAGCAAATGGTTTCTTTCGCTTATGATGCTCGCCGGAAGATTGGAACTTTACACCGTCTTACTCATTTTCACACCGGCATTTTGGAAAAGATGAATTAAAAATAATTTGGAAGAGTTTGGGATTTGAGATTTGAGATTTGGAAAATTTTAGGATTTAGGGTTCAGCGTTTTAAAGACTGTGAATTTTAACGAATTAATACGAATTACACGAACAATTCAAAGTCTACATTCTTACTTTTTAACCTTTGCCTAAGTCTCCTTTTTTTTGCCTGTGCCTTTGCCTAAACCTTTTTCCTTTGTCTTTAAGTCTTTAATTTTTTGTCTTTTATTTTTCAATCTTTTATCTTCACTCCTATCTCCCCAACTTAATCATCTCTTTTCCAGCCATAAAATAAGTACCAGTGGCATACACGTGCCATTGATAGTCGAAGAATGGGAATGGATTTGCAGCTACTTTTTGAACGTATCCCAGTCTACCCTGATCGTTAATTCTTCCAGTCAGAGCTGTCCAAGCTTTTATCACATTTGGCTTATATTTCGCATCAATTAATCCGTTGTTAATTCCCCAAGCCAGCGCGTAGGTATAAAATACACTACCACTTGTCTCACTCATACTGAGTTCCTCTGGGTCGTACAAACTCACAGTCCAAAGTCCATCAGGACGTTGCAAGCTAATAAGTTTGGTCATCATTTCCTTGAATAAAGTCACGTATCTTGGTCGATCTGGATAATCTTTAGGCAACAAATCGAGCACACGTGCCAATCCACCTACAACCCAACCATTACCACGTGCCCAAAAAACTTTCTTGCCATTTTTCGATTTTTTTGCAAAGAATGAATCATCGCGATAAAACAAAGAATCTACTTTGGAATATAAATGGTCGTAAGTTTTCCACCAATGACTGTTCATATACTCCACATATTTTTTATCGCCAGTAATATTTGTGATATGGGCATACACCTGAGGAGCCATGTATAAACCATCGCACCACGACCACCACAGGAATGTTTGATTATTAACTTTTGGATTAAAAGTCAAATCCATTCCTTTAAACCCTCGTTCAATAATTATATCCAATGCAAATTTAGATTTATCAATCATTTCGGGCTTTTTAGTCATATCGTACAACGAAGCCCAAACATCAGATATTATCAATCGGTCAGGATTGTAAATATCCGACTGTGGTTGCCAGTTAGCAGCTTGTCCTACATTCATTAACTCGTTCAAATAGCGTTGATCATTGGTAATTTTATAAAGTTCAGTAAGTCCTACATAAAATGCGCCCCACAACCAATCCGTACGTTTTGTTTTGTCAGGATTTGCCAATTGCCAGTCGGCAGCTTGTACCATTTTAGCCACAATTTGTGCTGAATCTAAGGCGTTAGTTAGTACAGGCGAAGCTAAAGAGCTTTTAATTGAGGTCAAATATCGTTCGTCAAAAGTGAGGTGTTTGCCTCCGCCAGCAATAGCAAAATGATGATAACGTGTATTTTGCATCCAAAGCACTTGCAAAGGATTACCAGCTTTTGCTCCTTTTACAGCATACGGACGAACATTGTCTTTTGTAGAACCTTTAGTGATATTTTCAACCGACCAACTTTTCTGATTCGATGCCATTGTCCATTTTTCAATTTCAAAAACGCTATCTCTTTTTACCGACAAATAGAGTGTATTGGTCGATTCTTTGTCAATCGTCATCCCACCTGAATAATTGGGTTCTGGTTCAACTCTTCCTGCGGATGTTTTAGGAAACCAAGCCCCTGAATTGATTAAATCAGCATTTTGCCATTTTTTCCCATTCCAAGTTGCGTAACAATATATATGGTTTAAATCGTCAGGGAATTTGGTGTAAGCAACTACTGGATTTCCGTTTGCATCCTCTGCTACATCCCACACCCAAGCTTTTTGATTGGACAATGTTGCATCGTAAACCACATCGGCATCACGAGGCGTAATTGGGTCAGCATTTACATCACTAATTTTAGTTCCATTGGCTTTGTAGAATGCACCGTTTTTGTAACACATATAATATACGCTGTTCTGCTTTTCATCGCGAGGATGCCCATCAGTAAACAGAATGTGTATTTTATCTTTACCCGTTGAATACACTTTTACATACGGACGACGGAAAGTATAAATACGCTCTGGCATCACATATATCTTTCCTGTACTCCAATTTTCACCATTATCAGTGGATGTTGAGAAAGTAGGTTTGCCATCCAATCCACGCCAAAAAAGAAACATTTTATTGTTCTCGTCTGTCAACTGAATGGGGTTATAATAGGTATAAGAATTTTTCCACTCCGGATATTTTTTTAAATCATTCAGATTCAAAAGTTTCTCTTTATTCCATTGGGTAATATCCTCTGGATTTATTGATTTCATAGCATGGATGGGCTCACCAGCACCGTGCTTACTGAAATAGACATTTACATATCCCTGGTTGTCAATCAATATCGACGGATTATCGTGGTCGTCAATCTGTAAATTATCGTACAATTTATGACTTAGCATTTTGCCAGTTTCATGGTTGTAACTTGCTACAAATATATCGCCATAGCTGTCAATCCATCCAGTATAAGTGCATTTTTGCTTCCCTTCGTAGTACACAGCACGAGGGTCCGAGAACCAACACCAAGCACCATCAAAAGCAAATGATTGAAAAGTTTCTGAATTTGCACCCGTATTCTTAACAGGTTTTTGTTTCACAAATTGGCCAAACGCCATAAAACTTGAACAAAAAAGGATCGCCAATATCGTGTTTAATCTATTTTTCATCGAAAGAAAATTTATAAATTTATTTGTATCTTAAAATCTTAAATTCCATTTATTTAGCCGATGCTTTCAACTTTTCAAAGCGTTTTTTTAGAACCTTAATTTTCTTTTGATTCTCAGGTTTTGAAATTCCGTTGCGAAGTTCATTAGGATCTGCTTTTAAATCAAAATATTCTTCATAATTGTAATCGGGCCAAAATATATATTTATCGCCTCTACTCACCAATCCTTGCGAACTTGGAATACGTTCTTTATTGCTAATAATTGGATGTTCGTAGAAAAAATCTGTTCTCCAATTCTTTGTTTTTTTCCCTAAATACAGTTTTGATAAATCCATGCCTTGCATACTATCTGGAACCGATAAACCAATACTCGAGAGGATAGTAGGCGCAATATCAACATTTAACGCTATTTGATCAATAAACTTTCCTTTCATATTTTCGGGCAATCTAGGGTCGTGAATGATCAATGGCACTCTCAAGGATTGCTCGTAAGGATACCATTTATCGGCCAATTGATGATCTGAGTGAAAATAGCCATTATCGCCATTGAAAATAATCAATGTATTCTCATAAACTCCTTCGGCTTTAAGTTCGGCCACAATTCGTCCTACCACTTCATCAATTTCTGTAAGCAGTCTAAAATATGCTTTCATCATTTTCTGGTATTTTTCGGGCGTATCATAGCGCCAATGCCAGCGAACACGACCTTCGTTTTTTTCGTTAGAAATAAAGGGTGGAAGTGCTCTTAGTGCTTCTTCAGTAGCAGTTAGCGAAGTAGGAATTGTTACATCCTGGTAATATTTCTCACTTGAAGGTTGATAACGATACTGGTCAGGATGAGCATCTTCGGCATGAGTTGCATAAAAACTCAGCGACAAATTGAAAGGTTTATCTTTCGGTCTGGTTTTTAAAAATCGCAAAGCTTCTTGTCCATTTTTTTCTGTTATATGAATAGAATCGCCCAAAACACGGCTATATCCGCCACCCAATTTTTCGATTTTCGTTTTTGGGTCAACAGGCAACCAATGAATCAATCGTTCTTCGAAAGCTTCGAAATCGAAATCGGCAGCACGCCCTTTTCCAAAACCATATTTACCAACGAAACCGGTATAATAGCCTGCCTTTCGCAAAATTCCAGGATAAGTCTGAGTTGCATTTTGTGGTGTTATATTTTTATCGAAACCCGTAATACCGTGACGGCTCATATATTGACCGGTAAGAATACTTGCTCTACTAACACACGAAATGGCAGTTGTAACATAGGCGTTTGAAAATCTCAAACCCGTCTCGGCCAATGCGTCAATATTGGGAGTAATTAAATAATCTGTCCCCATACATTTGAGCGAATTCCAACGAAGGTCATCGGCCAAAATGTATACAACATTCATTTTTTTAGCATCTGTTTTTTTTGAAGCCGCAAGTGTATGATTAGCTACTAAACTTATACCGCAAGCAAGTGTAATATTGACTTTATTGCTCCTCAAAATTTGATTCTTATTCATATTGTTAGTTTTCTAAAATCTGTACTTTTAATAGGATATACAAAAGTAATTATTATCTCAAAGTCAAGCTTATTTACTCACCCAAAATACAGCAGAAACTGCTTTCAAAGTCAATCTGCATTTTGTGTAGGTTTCGCCATTTTGTTTGATATACGACACTTTTTGTAATTGTGCAGCAGCTCCAGAATGTGGATCCAATGATTCGAGTTTCATCTTACCACGAAGTAGAACTTCTGTGTCGATATTATTGTCACTCGAATTGGCAAAAAAGTAAATATCTTTTCCATTGTGCACTTTATGAATGTACGAAAACTTTCCTAATTCACTGGTAGTTAAGGCATTTTTTCCGAAAATAACATCCGCATTAGGTGTCATCAAGTCAATACTTGCAGCTAATTTTTCAGCAGTTGGTTCAGTAATGAATAAAGCTTTTCCACCCATTTTATTAGTTTGCAGAATTGGAGTCGATGTTGCATCAGTACCAAATATTTCAGCAATGATTTTTACAACTTTATCATTTTGACCAAATTCAGCAGAAACAGAAGGCAATAGAGTGGTAGCAATTACTTTTCCTCCATTATCGTAAAACTGTTTTATTTTTTCCAATGTTTTCAGCGAAATCACTTTTCCACTTGGAATAATTAGCAGATTATAATCCTGATAATTTTCAGTATTATTCAAATGAATTTTATTTTTCTGCAACAAATATTTATCAGAAGCTAAAAATTCAGGATGTATAAAAGTAAAATCACGGCGAATATCATTCGTAAGCATATCGCTCACTTTCAAATAATCAGCTTCGGGATACGCCCAAGTTCCAGGAACATTATTATTTTCAGGAGCATCGAAATAATACCCCGCTTGCAAACTTTCAATAGGATATATCAAACCAATATCCGCAATTTTTCGTCCGCCCTGCAACATATAACAAGTGCGGGCTACAAAATCGCTGTATTTTGGCAATGCAGGAGCTAACTTTTCACTGAATGGAGAAATGAGTGGAGGAATTGAAACTTTTGTAGGATCGTACCACATGCCATGAGGGATAACGAAATTCACACCACGTGCCTGAATTTCCATCAGCGCCCGATAGAGCATGGCTGAATCAACAGTATTTTCGGGCAAGGCACCATATATTTCGGTGGCAGTAATGGGTCTATCATAATAATCGGATGCAGAGCTGATTAACTTAAAACCATCGCGTCCACGACCATACGCAATAATTAAATCGGTGAGTGGCAAATCGGTATAACGATAGTATTTAAAAATATCGCCCGACATATCCACAGGCTGAATACCATAATTCCCTGGTGGATGTCCTGTGCTTTTCAAGTTGTATTTTTTGGTAAATTTGGTTACCATTTTAGGATAACCCTCGGCCATTAATTCAGCACGAGTGTTGAATAAAGCTACACGTGCTGCTTCGGTTTCTGGTCCAATATTGTACCACAAAGCTGGATAATAAATATCAGGGTCAACACCATAAATAGCTTTGAATTTTTCATTAAATTTCCCAGTCCAAGAACGTTCAGATCTCAGAAAACCAACATCGTCGAAAAACACGAGTTGAATAGTATTGCCAAAATAAGAGTTAAATTTCTCGGCATACCTATCATAAGTCAAGGTCATGAATTTTTCGATAGCAACAGTATCTAAGTAATCGACAGGATAATCTTGCTTAAAGAAAGTGGCTGTTTCAATAGTAAATACAATTATCTTCCAATCCATTGTCGGTACTTTCCATGTCAAGAAATCATTATCTGCATCGATAAATTGTTTCAGATTTACTCTTTCCAATGTTTTCGTATTCATTGCCACAACTGCCAACAGTTTTTCTTTGGGAATATGTGCTTTGAAAGTACCAGCTCTTATCGGAATAATCTCTCTCTTTTCCAGCGACTTACGCACATGTTGTGGAAATTTTTTTTCCAACTGTCCGCCAGCAGTCCCACTCGGGAAACCAGCATCATCGTAAAGTATAACATTGTCATTTCGCTTTTTAGCCGTTTCGAGAATTGTTATGTAACGGTCGAAGAAACCATCACTTAAAACAGTGGGCTTTGTATTTCCAACAGGTAGAATGGCAACACCATTAAACTTCGCTTTTGTGTGAGCATCATTCATTTGCCGAACAATTTCTGCATCGGTCATTTCTCCATTTATATGCCAAAATGGTGTAGGATAATACTGTTTTGCTGGGTTTTGAAACGCTTGTTTAAAGTCAGAATTGTTCTTCTGCGAAAAACAATTTGCATGAGTCAGAAAACCCAAAACAACTAATAACAAACATTTTTTAATTAATTTTCTCATCATTGTTTATTTTTATCTATTGAATAACAATTTTAATTTCTTTGGGAGCATCAATTTTCGAAGTCACTTTCCCATTCGCATCTTTTTGATGTTTTACTTTAATTACACCATAAGGTGTTGGATAAGTACCTTCAGCCCATTCCAAGTCGCCAAGGTTTGGTTTGATCAATACTTTTTTGCATCCGGGCTCAATGGGTTTTATGCCCAAAACATATTCGCTTAGCCATGCTGTAGGACCAGAAGCCCAACCGTGACAGAAGCTATTGCGCAGTCCGACATAACAAAACCCTCCGTTATCGGCATGTATGTCTGATTTGTTCGGGTCTGGCATTTCATCTATACGTGTTGCATTTTTCATCCACGAAATATCGAAATCCTCCCAAAACGTGGTTGCACCCATAGCTAACATACCACCCCAATAATCGCGAATCACGTTTAACGAACCTGTAATATCACCCGCT